>JAEMTW010000017.1:0-3700 GCA_016462095.1 Thermoleophilia bacterium | reverse complement strand
CAAGTGCCTGAAACAAACGCAGTGATGTCACTAAAGGGTCTGACCCCTTTGTGACATCGGCGAGTTGCGGCGTGGCAGGCGGCTGGCGTGCGTAGGGTGTCGGCAACACAGCAGGACATCGCGCCAGCCGCCTGCCACCCCGCGCGCGCCGCAACTCGCCCACCCAATCGGGCTGACGCGTCCCCCAACTGGTGCGGCTCCAGCCGGCCGGAGGGTCGTGGGCGGGGCGGGCGATCAGTGCGTCAAGGTCGTCCTGATGGACGAAGAGGCGGCCGCCACTGCGGTGAGCCGTCAGGCGACCACTGCGAATCCAGCGACGAATCGTCTCGGCTCCGCGGCCGGAATGGGTAGCTGCTTGAGCGACAGAGAGCACAAGCAAATGCTACACCTTTCTGGAGTCATGACAAAAATTGGGTGGACTCGGAAGGGCTGTACGTGTACCTTGCAGGGGTCCGACGGTTCCGCCCCGGTAGGGGCGTAGCATGGTCCGCGAGACTCTGTTAGGCTGCGCGTTCGCTCGCCGTATGCCCACGGTTGAGCTTCCGTCTACCTTCCAGCACCGAGGAGGGCCCGTGGCCTCTGCCAAGCCCAGTCCGAAGCGTCAGCGCCGCAATTTCTCTCACCTAGAGAAGACCCCTGCAGCGCGCATCCTTGACGTCCCGAACCTGATCGACATCCAGAGCACCTCTTTCAAGAAATTCATGGAGACAGGTATTCGCGAGGTCATCAACGACATCTCGCCGATCGAGGACTACACCGGCACGCTTGCAGTGGAATTCGGTGACCACGTCTTCGAGCCGCCGGCATTGACGGAGCGCGAGTGCCGCGAGACCGACAAGAGCTTTGAGTCGGGCCTCTTCATGACGGTCTCGTTTATCAACAAGGACACGGGCGAGATCCGCGAGCAGCGGGTCTTTATGGGCAACTTCCCGCAGATGACGGCTGCGGGCACGTTCATCATCAACGGCACCGAGCGCGTCGTCGTAACGCAGCTGGTGCGTTCGCCGGGCGCGTACATCATGGAGCCGAAGGATCCGGCGAAGCAGGTCTTCACCGCGAACCTGATGCCACAGCGCGGTTCGTGGCTCGAGCTCGAGATCGACAAGAAGGGTCTGGTCTTCGCACGCATCGACCGCAAGCGCAAGCTGCCGGTCACGACGCTGCTGCGCGCCCTCCCCGAGGTCGACGCGACCACGGGCGAGACGTTCGATACTCATTCGGATGAGGGCATTCGCAACCTGTTCCGCGACGCAGACACGGGTGAGCCGAACCTCTTTATCGACCTGACGCTCGAGAAGGACCCGGCCAAGACGCACGACCAGGCACTGATCGAAGTCTTCAAGAAGCAGCGTCCGGGCGAGCCGCCGACGATCGACAACTCGCGGAAGTTGTTCGACACCCTCTTCTTTGATTCGAAGCGCTACGACCTGACGCGCGTTGGTCGCTACAAGTTGAACTCGCGCCTCGAGCTCGACGTTGACCCGAACACCCGCGTGCTCACGCACCGCGACCTGATCGAGCTCGTGCGCCGCATCGTGCGCCTGCCGATCATGCTCGGTGTCGATCCTGAGTCGCGCGACTTCGCCGACGCCTGCCGCGAGATTACGCGCACTGACGAGGTTGCTCGCGAGCTCGACGAGTACGAACACTTCGGCAACCGTCGCCTACGCACCGTGGGCGAGCTGGTCCAGGAGGCGTTCCGCGTCGGCCTGTACCGCATGGAGCGTGTCGTCAAGGAGCGCATGACGACGGAAGACGTCGACACGATCACGCCGCAGACGATCATCAATATTCGTCCTGTCGTGGCCGCGCTGAAGGAGTTCTTCGGCTCGTCGCAGCTGTCGCAGTTTATGGACCAGACGAACTCGCTGTCCGGCCTCACGCATCGCCGCCGCCTGTCGGCGCTTGGTGCTGGTGGCCTGACCCGCGAACGCGCACCGATCGAAGTGCGCGACGTCCACCCGACCCATTACGGCCGCATGTGCCCGATCGAGACACCAGAAGGACCGAACATTGGTCTGATTGGCTCGCTCTCCTCGTACGCGACGGTCTCGGAGTTCGGCTTCGTGCAGTCGCCGTACCGGATCGTCAAGAACGGTGCCATCACCAAGCAGGTCGTCTACATCGACGCCTCCCAGGAAGAGAAGCACCTGATCGCGCAGTCCGATACGCCGATTGACGCCAAGGGCAACCTGACCGGCGAGAACGGTCTCGTCGTCGTCCGCCAGCACGGCGGCGACCTCGGACTGGTACCGCCGACTGAGGTCACGCTGATGGACGTCGCTCCAGAGCAGCTTGTCTCTGTCGCCACGGCTCTGATTCCGTTTCTCGAGCACGACGACGCTAACCGCGCCCTGATGGGCTCGAACATGATGCGTCAGGCCGTGCCGCTGCTCGTCTCCGAGGCCCCGGTTGTGGGTACCGGACTCGAGGGTCGCGCCGCTGTCGACACCGGTGATGTTGTGATTGCGCTGCGCGCTGGCGTGATCAGCGAAGTCGACGCCAACCACATCGTGGTCAAGGCGTCTGATGGCGAAGATCGCTACGAGCTCGTCAAATTTATGCGCTCGAACCAGGGCACCCTGATCCACCAGAAGCCAATCGTCCTCGAGGGCGACAAGGTCACGGCGGGCCAGGTCCTCGCCGACGGCAGTGCCTCGGACGAGGGCGAGCTCGCGCTCGGCAAGAACATGCTCGTCGCCTTCATGGCGTGGGAGGGCTACAACTTCGAGGACTCGATCATTCTCTCGGAGCGCATCGTCAAGGACGACGTCCTCTCCAGCGTGCACATCGACGAGTACGAGGTTGATGCCCGCTCGACGAAGCTGGGTGACGAAGAGCTGACGCGTGACATTCCGAACCGCTCGGAGGAGTCGCTTCGCGACCTCGACGAGACGGGCGTGATTCGCATCGGGGCCGAGGTTGGCTCTGGCGATCTGCTCGTCGGTAAGGTCACGCCGAAGGGCGAGACCGAGCTGACCGCGGAAGAGAAGTTGATCCGCGCAATCTTCAAGGAGAAGGCCCGCGAGGTGCGCGATACCTCGCTGAAGGTTCCGCACGGCGACGGCGGCAAGGTGATCGACGTGAAGGCGTTCGATCGCGCGAATGGCGACGAGCTGAATGCCGGCGTCAATCAGCTGGTCCGCGTGTTCGTAGCCAAGAAGCGCAAGATCTCCGAGGGCGACAAGCTCGCCGGACGCCATGGCAACAAGGGCGTCATCTCGAAGATCGTCCCCGAAGAGGACATGCCGTTCCTCGAGGACGGCCGACCGATCGACATGATCCTCAACCCGTTGGGCGTGCCAAGCCGCATGAACATCGGGCAGATTCTCGAGACGCACCTCGGCTTCGCCGCCAAGTACCGTACCGATGGCGACCCGAACCCACCGGAGTGGATTTCCACCCCGGTCTTCGACGGCGCGACGGTCGAAGAGGTCGATAACGAGCTCTACGAGTGGGTCCAGAAGCACAAGGAGTCGCCGGTCAAGCTGACGGTCGACGACGAGAAGGGCCGCCGCGTTTCGGGCAAGGTCCAGTTGTATGACGGCAAGACGGGTGAGCCGTACGACCAGAAGATCACGGTCGGCTACATGTACATCCTCAAGCTGCTGCATCTCGTGGACGACAAGATCCATGCCCGTTCGACGGGCCCGTACTCGCTCGTCACCCAGCAGCCGCTGGGCGGCAAGGCGCAGTTCGG
>JAEMTW010000163.1 GCA_016462095.1 Thermoleophilia bacterium | reverse complement strand
GTTGTTGGGCCCGATCCTGCGACCGAGGCTGCCCGTGCACGTTTGCGCCAAAAGGCCGCTGAGGCGAAGCAGACCTTCAGCTAGTCAGCGGGGTTTCGACTCTGACAGTTAGGGACGCAGTAGAGCGTTGAGCGGCTCGCGCAGTACGTCCCAGGTGCCCACAGGTGTTGCCGAGCCACAGCCCGCCACACTGGCCACCATGGCGGTCTCCTGGAGCCATTGCGCGAGCAGAGCGCCCTCGACGAGATGGCTGAGCACCTCCGCTGGTCGGGTTGTCACCGGGATTGCGACTTGGTGCAGCACGGCGCCCCGGCGACGACGCTGGGCTAGTCCAACCAGTTTGCGCCCATCTCCGAGCACAACCTCGTAGGGGGACAGGCCGGCCCAACAGGCACGCCGGGCAGCAGCCTTGCGCGCATCGTCCATTGCTCGGGCCTCCTCCACGCCGACCGTGCGACAGTCAACGCCGAGGCCGGCGAGGGCGTGTTGCACCGCCTCGCCGAGCGGTCGGTAGGCCTCCGTCACATCTTCCGGCGCGAGCGCATGCCCCGCTGGCACGGCAAGGTCGATCAGCAGGACGCCTTCGTCGCAGAACACGGCACCTCCACCCGTGCCGCGCCTGACCACGTCGGCACCCGTCGCCGCGTCTGTCGCGGACTGGGCGGAGCCGAGCACGAGCGTGGGTGGCGAGACGATCGTTGCCGCCAGCCCAGCCTGCCCCTCGGCTGCCGCGGCAAGCAATGTCGCACCCACCTCGATGTAGTCGCTGCCGGTACGCCTCTGCAGCGCGTCGCTCACGCGCGTCGTCCGGCGAGTCGACCAACGGCGGCCATCAACTCGTCAATGCGTTCTTGCTCGGAGCCCGGACCGTGCCCACCCACGACGCAATGGCGCACATGCTCGTCCAGCACGCCAAGGGCAACACGATCCAGCGCAGCCCGCGCGGCAGAGATCTGAGTCAGCACATCCATGCAGTAGCGGTCTTCCTCGATCATCCGCGCGACACCGCGCACCTGACCCTCTGCGCGTGAAAGTCGTTTGAGCAACTCGTCCTTGGTCGCGGCGTAGCCGCCGGTGGCATCTCCGTGTTCCATGCAGCACATCGTACAGTACCCCCCGGGGGTATGTATACTGGAAAGGTAATGTCTGCCACCACGCCCACGAACGAGCAAATCGAGCTCACGCTTGAGGGGCTGCACTGCGCCGCCTGTGTGCTGCGCACCGAGAACGCCTTAACGGCACTGCCCGGGGTCGACCGCGCAACCGTCAACCTCGCGACCGAGCGCGCCTCCGTCGAATTCGACCCCGCGCAGACCTCGATCCCCGAGTTCGTCCGGGCCGTCGCCGAACTTGGCTACACCGCCACGCCGATCACCGACCCGACGGCAAAGCGGGCAGCCTACGGGCGAGATCCGCTGCAGACGCGGATGGTCGTCGCGATCGTCCTGGCAATCCCGACACTCGCGCTCTCGATGATCCCGGCCCTGCAGTTCAACGGCTGGGGCTGGCTCGCGGGCGCGCTCGCAACGCCTGTTGCGCTGTGGGCCGCCTGGCCCTTCCACCACTCGGCGTGGCTGGCACTCAAACACCGTACGACCTCGATGGATACGCTGATCTCGCTGGGTGTGCTCGTCGCCTACGTCTCCTCTGTCGCCGCGCTCCTTCTGACCGACGCCGCCTCGATGCCGATGCACCTCTCGCTGACCGCCCGCGGCTCGACGGGCACGCTGACCTTCGAAGTCGCAGCCGTCGTGACGGCGGTACTACTCGCCGGGCGCGTGCTCGAACTACGAGCCCGGCGTCGGGCCGGCGACGCTGTCCGAGCACTCTCGGATTTGAGCGCACCGAACGCCACCATCGTGCAAGACGGCAAGGAGCTGCTCGTACCCGCCGCCACGCTTCGTGTTGGCGACCTCGTGCTGGTTCGTCCAGGCGAGCGAATTCCCGCCGATGGCACAATCGTCGACGGAACCGCGTCGCTCGACCGCTCGCTCCTGACCGGCGAGAGCATTCCCGTCGATGTGGATCCTGGCGATGAGGTTGCGGGCGGGTCGATCAACACCGACGGTGTCCTGACCATCCGCACCGATCGTGTTGGCGCCGACTCGGCTGCGGCGCGCATCGCCCGACTCGTCGAACAGGCGCAGACCGAGAAGGCGAGCGTTCAGCGCCTCGCCGACAAGATCGCCAGCTGGTTCGTGCCAGCCGCACTGTTGATCGCAGTGCTCACATTTGTTGGCTGGCTCGTGACCGGCGCCTCGCTCGCCGAGGCACTCGCTCCGGCCGTCGCCGTCCTCGTCGTCGCCTGCCCGTGCGCACTCGGCCTCGCCGTCCCAGCCGCACTGCTCGTCGCCACCGGACGAGGCGCCCAACTCGGCATCCTGCTGCGCGGTGCACCCGCACTCGAGCGGGCCGAGAAGATCTCGACGATTCTGCTGGACAAGACCGGCACCGTCACCGAAGGCCGGATGGCGTTTGCCGGGTATCACTTTCGCGAGGACGAGGACCCGACCCGCGTGATCGCGCTCGCCGCGGCCGTCGAAACAGGATCGGAACATCCGATCGCCCGGGTGATCGCCGCACTCGTCGACGCACCCCTGCCCGCGACGGAATTCAAGATCCGGCCGGGCATCGGCGCCGAGGCCCGTGTCGACGGCGAGCTCGTCACTGTCGGACACCCCACGCGGCTCGAGGCCGAAGGTGACCTGCTCTCGTATCCCCTCAAGGACGCCTGCAAGGCCGAGAGCGAACTCGGCTTTTCGCTCGCAGCCGTCTCGTGGGGCGGCATCATCCGCGGCATCATCGCAACGAGCGACCAGATCCGCCCGTCCAGCCAGGCCGCGATCGCCAGCATGCGACAGCTCGGCCTGGAGCCCATTCTCGTAACCGGCGACACCTCTGCGGCCGCCAAATCCGTGGCCGCGGCCGTCGGTATTCGCGGCGTGATCGCCAACGTGTTGCCCGAAGGCAAAGTCGATGAGGTACGTCGCCTACAGGCCGATGGGCGCGCCGTTGCTGTCGTCGGCGATGGCGTCAACGACGCACCCGCTCTCGCCCTCGCCGACCTTGGTATCGCGATGGGTTCCGGAGCGGACGTGGCGATCGCGGCCGCCGACATCACCCTCGTTCGCCCCGATCTGTTCGCTGCGGCCGATGCCGTCCGGCTCGCTCGCCAGACGATGCGCACGATTCGCGGCAACCTCTTCTGGGCCTTCGCCTACAACGTCGTCCTGATCCCAGTCGCAGCCCTTGGCTTGCTCAACCCCATGTTGTCCGGACTTGCGATGGCCTCGTCGAGCCTGTTCGTGCTTGGGAATTCGCTGCGCCTGCGGCGTTTTCGCGCGAGCGAACAGGGAATCCCGCGCTGAACGGCGAATCCGAAGCTAGGCTGGGCTGGCTCAGCTAGAAACCGCATGCGCTCGTTTCCCCTCATCCTCCCGCTCGTACTCGCCGTGATTGCGCTGACCGCGACGACAGCGACCACGACCGCCCGAGCAGACGAAACTGCGATTCCCGACTTTGTCTACGACGGCCCGTTCAAGGATCCCTCGGAGGTAGCCGACTCACCAAAGCGCACGACGTTCAAGCTGGCCGGTCGCGACACGATCACTGCCACCACCTGGTACACAGCCTGGAATGGTCGGACGCTACGCCTCGTCGCCTCCTACCCTCGCTACCCCCAACAGGCGAGGCTCCCGCTCGTGCGCATCTTTCACGGTGCGGGTGGCAGAGCGGTCTGCGATCGGACGTTCGGCAATGCACCCGGCCAATTCGGTTTCGTCATCGCCTGCCTCGACGGCACCGGAACGTACGCTCGAGGCTACTCGTACGGTTCCCCACAGAACCTTGCCGACAATGCGAAGATGGTGTCGTTTCTCCGTGCTCGCCTACCCGGCTTACGCATTGATCAGAGTCGCCAAGTGGCCGCAGGCGGTTCGATGGGCGGCCAAGACGCCCTCTTGTTCGGAGTCAAATACCCGGCCCTTGCACAGACCATCGTCGCCATGGACGCCCCGATCGACATGAGTAAGCGCTACTGGCGTCTGACGCCAACGAAGCAGCGCGCGCTGTATGAGGAGTGCCAGGGGACACCGTATTACGCGCCCCAGTGCTTCAACGATCGTAGCCCCCTGACCTTCGCCAGCAACCTCGCAAACTCCACGCAGAAGCTGATCATGTACTGGTCCGTCAATGACGAGATCAGCCCGCAAGAACAGATGCCAACGTTGGCGCAGGCCATCCACGCCGCCAACCCCGCACGCTCGTTCTTGATCCGGATCGGCAACTGGGGTCATGGCGGCGCTTGGCCCCCGGCCACCCGCAACAACGAGTGGCTTGCCGATGCCGGGCTCACCGCCGATGGCACCCGCGCAGACACCCTCCACCCAAATGGCTGGCGCATCGAGGTAGACGCCTCGACGGACCTCACCGACCTCCCGTCGTACTACCCCTGACCACGAAAAGTCGCTGCCCGGGGTACGATGCCGCTCTTCGATGAGCGCACGCCACCTCCTCACCATTAACGACCTCGACGCTGCCACTCTGCATGCGCTGTTGGCCGATGCCCGCGCCGCCAAAGCCGATCCGGCTGCGCTCTATGGCGCGCTGACTGGGCGCACGGTGTTGCTGC
>JAEMTW010000016.1:2191-17994 GCA_016462095.1 Thermoleophilia bacterium | reverse complement strand
AGGGGTTGGCCCGCTCGGCTGCTGCCTTTAGTGACATGAGCGCTGCGCTGGCTACGCAGGCCAAGCCGCTGGCCGGCTCGCTCGCCGCCGACTACACCTATCTCCAGCCCGCCCAACCGACCACGGTCGGGCATCTGCTGCTGACCTGGGCCTATCCGGTGCTGCGCAGCGCTCATGTCACTAAAGGCGGCGGCCGAGCGGGCCAGACCCTCGGCCGTGACGAGGCGCAACGCCACACGAAACGGCTCGCGGCGCGGACGCCCGGCACTAAGCCAGCCCGCGGCACTCGAACCGACGCGGGCAGTCAGTTCCTTCTCACGATTCTGGAAGGCATCGCCAACGGCGGGATCCCAGGGAAACTCGTGTGGTGCAATCGCGTCAAGCTCCAGCAGGCCACGCAGCAACTCCGCACCGCGCTCGGGATCGAGCCCGCCACCCTCGATCAGTGCAATCGCGTGGGCGAGGTCCGAGCGCGAGAGCGCATCCGCCAACGCAGGCCCGGCAGCTGCCTCCGTGCCATAGCCAGCGCGCACGAGCTCGTCCGACGGACCAGCCGTCAGGCGCCCACCTACTCCGAGATGACCATCAGCCACACCCGTAGGGTAGCGGTCGCACAGGGCTTGACCAGTCAGACGCCCCGCTACGGTTCCCAGATGCGCCTCAACGTCCACCACCTCGGCGATTCGCACGGCGAACCGCTGCTCGCGATCCATGGCGTCACCAGCCACGGCCTGCGCTATCAGGAATTCGTCAAACTTGCGGCTCCCGATCGTCACGTGATCTCGGTCGACCTGCGCGGGCATGGGCGTTCTGGTGGGCCACCCCCATGGGATGTCATCACGCACTTGGACGATCTGCTCGAAACGCTGGACGCTGAGGGCGTTGAAGAGCCGGTCGATGTGATGGGCCACTCATTCGGAGGCCTGCTCGCGCTGTCGCTCGTGACGCTCGCGCCCGAGCTCGTGCGGCGCGCCGTGCTGCTCGACCCAGCGATCGCGCTACCTGCCGAATACTGCGCTGATCGCGCACGGGACGCGATCGCCTTCCAAGGTTGGGAGTCGCTCGAACAGGCCCTCGCCGAACGCGAAGCCAGCGTTGCACCTCATGGGCGCCACTTCGTACCCGCAGAAATCGCCGAACACGTCGAGCTGTGTGCTGACGGCCGCTACCGCGCGCGCTTCCTGCCGGCCGCAGCCGTCACCGCTTGGAGCGAGATGGCGCACGCAGCGCCGATTCCCGAGGAGGCTCGCCCCGTTTTAATTCTGCGTGCACTCAACGACAACTACGTCCAAGACGACACGCTACTGGCACCGCTTGGCGTTGCGCTCGGCGACAACCTAGAGGTCGTCGGTCTCGACTCGGCGCACATGATCTACTGGGAGGCGCCCGAGGCCGCCGCCGCAGAGATCAGGCGCTTCCTCGCCTAGTCCGAACTGACGCTGGCGCGATCGGCCAGCACTGCCTCAAGCAGCCAGGCTGCAAAATCGCCTTCGACGTGCAATTGCTCGAGATCGGCCTGCGCCTGTGGTCGCTGCAGTCGCAACCAGTCGCGGCCGTCACGCCCTGCGTGGACTAACCCGGATAGGTAAAAACCCTGCGAGCGCAAAGTTTGCAAGGCCGCTTCACAATCACAGGTGAGGTCGAGGTCGGCGTAGAGCGTCTCCGCGCGTCGCCCATCGTCCGACCAGAGCATGCGCTCGAGGCGGTGAGGGTCGGCTCCACCCGAGACGTATAGATTCGCCGACAGGCCTTCGGCAGAAAACACGATGTCCTCGCTCAACTCGAGCGGCACTGCACCCTGTGGCGCGATAATTTCGAGGCCCGCATTGGCGGCAATGCGCTGGAGCGTATCTGCGTAGAGCGCGGGCAACGCAACGCCAATCTGAGGTGTCGCGACCAACGGCAGCACGGAGTTGAGCAGCGCCCCGCGCCCCGCAGGCTCCGCACCATCGCCACCTTGAGCCTGCGCCATCGCGGCAGGCGCAGCACCGATCATCAGCGCGGTCGGCTTGTACCCCGACTTGAACTCCGAGCGCTGGCTGTAGATGTGGGCCGTTGTCGCTTGGCCAAACATGGCGGGAATACCCAGCGCCTTGGCGCGCGCGACGGTGCACTCGAACATCTGGTCGAACAGACCGAGACCACGCCATTCGCGGGCTACGACCGCCACGCCAGATTCCGCGGCCTCCTGCGGACCCGAGATCAATAGTGCGTGATGCCCAATCAACTCGTCACCGGCGTACGCGACGGTGCTCGAGACGTGCCCGTCGTTCATTGCCGCTTCAACCCAAACGGGACGGTAGAAGTCGGCGTGGACGTAGCCGAGGCCGTAGCCGCGGTACATCAACTGCGAGATTGCATCTGCGTCGGCGATTGTCGCATCGCGAATTTCGATGCCCTCTGCGGACTGTGAACGCGAGGCGCGCGTGGCGTCGGCCGCACCATCGATGACGGGCGACAGGGTGATGGCGTGCTCGGTCGCAATAAGGAGCGTGAGCCGTTTGCCTTCGTTGGCGAGGTTGATCAGCCGCACGTTCTCGCCGACGACCTCTGCGTCTTCCAACCCGGGCGGGAGCGGGCCACCTGGACCACCGGCGCGCCGAAAGGGTTTACCCCAGTCGTGCACATCAACCACAACTCCGTCGCTGTCGAGCTCGAGACTCACCTCGACGTCGCCACCACTGTCCCCTCCATACGACTGTTCGACGCTGAAGTTGACGAGGCAACGAATCGCACGCTGGAGTCGCTCGACGCCTTCGGCGGGAACACCTGCCTCATGCGCAAAACTCGTCGCGACGGCCTCGGCAATGATCGCCGTCGACGGCGAAGCGGGAATGGTGAGCGTTGTGCGACCAAGCATGCGCGACATCGTACTGAGCAGGCGACATTTTGGGCCCGGGCCCAGAATGTCGCCTGCTTCACCAGCGGAAACGAGGCTACGGACATGATGGGCCCGGGCCCATCATGTCCGCCTGAGTGCCAGATGATGAAACCACACCTCGCGAGACCTGTGACCGCCTCAGTGTGACGAATACGTATTCGTCACGTGGATGTGTTGCAACGCAGACGACGAACGACGTACCCCCAGGCGTGGGCTACGTCAGGTGACGCTCGCGCGGTCGGCGAGTACCTCATCGAGCAGCCAACGCGCCTCGGGCAGAAGCCGAATGCCATCGATGTCAGCAGCTGCCTGCGGACGCTGCATGCGAAGCCAGTCGCGGCCGTCTCGACCAGCTGGAATCAGACCACTCAGGTAGAACCCGCGCTCACGCAGCATCTCGATCGCCTCGGAGCAGTCGAAGGTGAGGTCGAGATCGACGTAGAGCGTCTCAGCTCGACGCGCGTCCTCAGCCCAAAATTCACGCTCAACGGCCCGCAAGTCATGCGGACCGGAGACGTAGACAAACTCGCTACCCGCTTGCTTCCAATAGATCGGAGCGTCCTCAACGCCGGCGGGGTCGACTCCGTCAGGTGCGATGATCGCGTAACCGGCCTCGTCCGCAATCCGCCGCAACACAGTCGCATACTGCTCGGGCAGTGTTGCCGTGAGCACGGGCGACGCAGCGAGTGGCAACACGGCATAGGCCAAGCCACCACGTGCCAAAACCTGCGCGCCACGCTTGATCTGACCCTTTGCCATCGTGGGCGGCGTGCCTCCGATCATCAGCGCCGTGAACTGATAGCCAGACCCGACTCCAAGTCGCTGGCTCACAACATGCGCTGTCGTCGACTGTCCAAACACCGCCGACACGCCAAGGCTGCGCGCGTTCGCGACCGCGAAATCGTGCAGACGGTTGTAGAGCCAGAGCCCGCGCCACTCCTCCGCGATCAATGCCGCTGCCATCTCGGGAGCCTCACCGGATCCCATCGTGCTCATTGGCCCAGATCCGAACAGCGCGATATGACCGACTAGCTCGTCACCCGCATACGCGACAGTGCTGGCGAGAATGCCCCGTTCAATGCCGATCGCGATGATGACTGGGCGATAGAACTCGGCGTGCACATAGTCCAGGCCGTAGTTGTCGTACAGGAGCCCGCAGATCGCATCGGCATCATCCGGCGTAGCGAGTCGAATCTCGACTTCGTCCTCGCTGTGATGGTCTAGCTGCTTCGGCGTACGCCCTGGTTTGATGGGGGCTGAGGCAAGCCTGGCGTTTGCGTCGTGTGTGCACGCAATCTGCAGCGTCAACAGTTTTCCTTCATCCGCCAGATTGTCGAGCTGCGCGTCCGGATCAAGCTCGGCCGCCTCGGCCAGCTCAGATGGCAGGGGACCAAACGATCCTCCCGCGCGTCGCCATGGTCGTCCCCAGTCGTGCACCACAACCTTGACGCCATTGGGAGTGAGGTCAAGACTCAACTCGATCTCACCCCCCATCACGTCCTCGTACGAATGATGGACAGAGAAGGCCACAAAGATCTG
This sequence comes from Thermoleophilia bacterium, assembly GCA_016462095.1. Classification (GTDB taxonomy): domain Bacteria; phylum Actinomycetota; class Thermoleophilia; order Gaiellales; family F1-60-MAGs149; genus F1-60-MAGs149. The sequence continues at coordinate 13,574 of JAEMTW010000016.1, read as the reverse complement.
CACGGCACGCTGTACCCGCGCCGCATCATCGGCGGCAAGACCCGCGTCGGCAACAAACTGAGCAGTCGTGGCATCTGCCAGCCGCAGCACGGTGGGCGAGGCCTCGAACGAGAGTCGGATGCTGCCACTCATCTGGCAACTCTAGGCGACGCACGAACCGGTCGCTGATTGAGAGGCGACACATTGGGCCCGGGCCCAGAATGTCGCCTCAGGAGTCGTTGAACGAAGACGGACATTTTGGGCCCGGGCCCAGAATGTCGCCTGCTCATGCCAGATTGTGAAACCACACCTCGCGAGACCTGTGACCGCCTCAACGTGACGAATACGTCATCGTCACGCGTTTGTGACGGAAGGCAGACCGAGCGTCCAGGCCAGGCGGGTGGCGGCACGGTCCAGCGCTCGCGGTGCCGGCCGGCCATCCCAGTGCATCGAGAGGATGCGCAACGCGCCTGCCTTGCGATCGGCTTTGACATCGGCGCGGCCGACGAGGCGCGAGCCGACGAGTAAGGGCAACACGTAGTAGCCGTACTGGCGCTTTGGCTTTGGCACGTAGATCTCGAGGCGGTGTCGAAAGCCAAACAGGCGCTCCGTTTCGTCCCGATCCCAAATTAGGTTGTCGAACGGACAGAGCAAGACGGCTGCCGTTGGGTCATCCGGAAGAGTTAGCGCCGCAGGGTCTGCAAGCGCCGCGTGCTCGCCCACGTGCACGCGGACGATTGCCCCTTCGTCGATCAGGTTGGCGATCGGAGCGGCGAGTGGCTTGGAGCGGCCCTGGACGCGGAAGTAGTCGGACAGTCGCTTCTCCGTGACGATCCCCCGCGCGGTGACTGCCCGCAGTACGCGCCAACGCAGCGCCTCCGCCTCGTCGACCGGCGCAAGCTGCTGCGCCGTATAGAGTCGCTCGGGCAGGTCGTAGACCCGCGCGAAACTCCGGCGCTCGCGCACCGCGAGTTGCCCACTCGAGAAGAGCGCCTCGAAGACCTGCTTGGCAGGCGACCACTCCCACCACCCCGGTGTGCCCGCGCCACCGAAATCGCCCGGCGTCAGCGGCCCCTCCGCCTCGATCCGACACAAGACCTCCTTCGCAATCCGCGGATGCTCTTGAAGGACCGGCCCCCACCAGCGATGCTGCTGCTCGCTGAGCATGCCGCCTCGAAAGTACGGCAGGTCGCTTGCGTCGATCAGGCTGGCCTCGTGTGCCCACACCTCCGCAATCCGCCCACTACGGCGCAGACCGTTGAGCGTCGTCGCCGGCACCCTCCCCACCCGTGCCGCGAGCGTTAGGCGATGCGCTCGCGCGACGGTCATGACCGAGTCGAGCTGGACGCAGCCCAACTGACCGATCGTGGCCAGCACGTCGTCTGCCGTCGCCACGCGATTACGCGTCGCGAAGCCTTGCCGCGAGACGATGATCGTGCAGGCCTCGGCGGAAGAAAGGTGCTCCACGCTAGTGGCGGAAGTGGCGACGGCCGACGTGGAGCATCGCTACACCAGCCGCATCGACAGCGGCCGTAACCTCGTCGTCGCGCTTGGCGCCACCCGGCTGGATGATCGCGGTGATCCCGGCCTGCAAGGCCAGCTCGGCCCCATCAGGGAACGGAAAGAACGCATCGGAGGCGAGCACCGCGCCAGCACGGCGCTCCTCTGGCGTCTTCTCCACCGCGATCCGAACCGAATCGACGCGGCTCATCTGGCCGGCGCCAATTCCCAAGGTTGCGCCATCGCGGGCGATCACGATCGCGTTCGACGAGACGTGGCGCACGATGCGCCAGGCAAACACAAGGTCGGCCCACTCGCGCGAGTCGGGCTGCGCCTTCGTGACAACGGTCATGGCCGCGCGCGGCTCGTCGGCACTGTCGGGATCCTGCACCAGCATGCCGCCGGGCACAGGTCGGTAGTGACGCAGCGGACCACGACGTGGCGGATCAGTGTCTTCCAAGAGGCGCGTGTTTGGACGCACGGCGAGCGCCTCGAGCGCGCCATCCTCGAAACTCGGTGCGATGACCACCTCGAGGAACTGCTCGGCGAGGCGGGCACCAAGCTCGGCGGTGATGGGCCGGTTGATGGCGATCACACCACCAAATGCGCTGACTGGATCGCCGGCAAGCGCCTTCTCGTATGCCTCGGCCGCATCGCTACCGAGCGCAACGCCACAGGGGTTTTGATGCTTGATGATCGCGCAGGCCGGCTCGTCAAACTCGTTCGCAATCGCGTGCGCGGCTGCGAGATCGGCAAGGTTGTTGTACGAGAGCCCCTTGCCGCCGTGCTGGACGACGCCGGTCAGCAGGTGACGAGAGGCAGTGCGATCGACGTAGTACGCGGCCTCTTGGTGCGGATTCTCGCCGTAGGGCAACTCGCGCTCGCGCTGCAGGTCGATCACGATCTCGTCCGGCAGCGCGACGTTGCCCATAAACCAGGCAGAGATCGCAGCGTCGTAGCCGGCCGTCATCGTGAAGGCCTCGGAGGCAAGCCGGCGCCGCGTCTCGTCGCTGAGCACGCCGTCGTGCTCGCGTAGCTCGGCGATCACCTCCGCGTAGCGGCTCGGCGACGTGACGACCCCCACGGATTGGTGGTTCTTCGCGGCGGCACGCACCATCGCCGGCCCGCCCACGTCGATCTTCTCGATCACCTCAGCATCGGTAATGCCCGGTGTCGCGACAGTCTCGCGGAAGGGGTAAAGGTTGACGACGACGAGGCCAATCTCCTTGATCCCGAACTCCTCGATGCGTGCCAAGTCTTCGGGCACGTCGCGACGGGCAAGGATGCCACCGTGGATGCCTGGGTGAAGCGTCTTGACTCGCCCGCCGAGCATCTCGGGCGCGCCGGTCACCTCTTCGACTGCAAGCCACGGTACGCCTGCCTCGGCAATGCGCTTGCCGGTACCGCTCGACGCGACGATCTCGATGCCGAGCTCGTGCAGAGCGACTGCCAGCTCTTCGAGACCCGCTACGTCGGAGACCGAGATCAGGGCGCGGCGAATGCGGCTCATCGTGCCACCGCCTGCGGTGTGGGAATCTCGTTGCGTGCCAGACGCCGAACGACGTCGGGCAGCAGGCGATGCTCGACTGCCTGGATCCGCTCGTGCAGCGCAGCACCGTCATCGCCCGGTCGAATCGGCACGGGCTCCTGTGCAATTGGTGGCCCCGTGTCGAGTCCGGCATCGACGAGGTGCACGGTGACCCCCGTCTCGGGCACACCCGCCGCGAGGGCCTGCTCCCAGGCCTTTAGTCCCGGAAAAGCCGGCAGCAGCGATGGGTGCACATTGATCGTGGGGAGGCGGTCGATGAAGACGGGTGTCAGGATCTCGAGAAAGCCCGCCAACACCACGAGTTCGACGTCGCGGGCTGCAAGCCAGTCGCCCATCAGTCGGTCGCGCTCTGCCCAGTCCTCGCCGCGCACGAAGACCTCGGTCTCGATCTCGACGTCCTTGGCGCGTGCCAACGCGATCGCGTCGGCGCGATTGGAGACAACAGCGACAATCCGCGCAGTCGCGTCGAGCCCGTCGAGCAAGGCTGCGAGATTCGAACCACGACCCGAGGCCAGCACCGCGATGCGCAGTGGGTCATCAGCGGAGGCGGCGCGGATCATGCGGTGAAGCGGACGCCAGCGCCCGACTCGATCTCGCCGATCGCCCATGCGTCGGTGCCCTGCTCGTGGAGCGCGGCCAGCGCGGCAGCCTCGTCGGCTGCTGCCACCACGGCGATCATGCCGATGCCAATGTTGAAGACCCGGCGCAGCTCGTCCTCTTCGACGCCCTGGTCGACGAGCCACTGCACGACGCTCGGTCGAGGCCAGGCCGTCGGGTCGACGACCATGCCGCAGCCGGCGGGGATGACCCGCGGTGCGTTGCCTTCGATGCCACCACCCGTGATGTGCGCTAGTGCGTGCACGTCGACGGCGGTACGCAGCGCGCGGATGTCTGCGACGTAGATCTTGGTTGGCGCGAGTAGATCAGCGGGTGCATTCTTGAGTCCGCCGGCGCGCTCAACGACGCGACGCACGAGCGAGAAACCGTTGGAGTGGAGCCCCGATGAGGCGATCCCGATCACGCGATCGGAAGCCGCGACCTTCGTGCCGTCGATCATGCGACTGCGCTCGACGATGCCAAGGGCGAAGCCCGCCAGATCGAGACTGTCAGCGTCCATTACCCCTGGATGCTCGGCCGTCTCGCCGCCAAGCAGGGCGGCACCCGACTGGCGACAACCATCGGCAATGCCCTCCACGAGCGTCGCGACGACCTCGGGATCGAGCACACCGACGGAGACGTAATCGAGAAACAGCAGCGGCTCGGCGCCGACGCAGAGAATGTCGTTGACGCACATCCCTACGCAGTCGATGCCCGCAGCGTGCAACGAGCCCGCCTCGCGATGCAACTCGAGCTTCGTCCCTACGCCGTCGGTCCCAGCGACCAGCACGGGGTCCTCGTAGCCAAGGCCCCCGAGTGCCAAGAGGCCAGCAAAACCGCCATGCGCATCGATAACACCGGGGCGAACCGTCGAGCGAACAGCACCCCTAAGGCGCTCGACGACAGCGTCGGCGGCCTCGAGCGAGACGCCGGCTGCAGCGTAGGTCAGGTCGTCGGCCACGCTCAGGCCACCGGCAGCCGCGTCGCTTCGAAGCGGTCCTTGTCGGCAGCAATTGGCACGGTCGTTGGGTACTTGCCGGTCAGGCAGGCGCGGCAGTAGCGCTCATCGCCATGGCCCGTCGCGACCTCGAGCCCCTCGAGTGAGAGGTAGGCGAGCGAATCGGCGCCAAGATGCTGGCGGATCTCCTCGATCGACTTGTGCGCGGCAATCAGCTGATCTGTGGTGGCCATGTCGATGCCATAGAAGCACGGCGAGATGACCGGCGGCGACGAGATGCGCAGGTGCACCTCGGTGGCGCCAGCACCCCGCAGCATCTCGACGATCTTGCGGGTCGTCGTGCCGCGCACGATCGAATCGTCGACCACGATCACGCGGCGTCCAGACAGCACGTCGGGCATCGGATTGAACTTCAACTTGATGCCATGCTCGCGCAGCGCCTGGTCGGGCTGGATGAACGTGCGCCCGACGTAGCGATTTTTGACGAGGCCATCCGCGTAGGGAATGCCACTTTTGCGCGCGTAACCCTGCGCGGCGGGTGCGCCAGAATCGGGGATCGGGATCACCACGTCGGCCTCGACGGGCGACTCCTCGGCTAGGCGCTCACCCATCCGCTCGCGCGCGCCGTGCAGGTGCACCCCGTCGAGCTTGGAATCGGGCCGTGCGAAATAGATGAACTCGAAGACGCAGAGCGCAGGCGTATGCTCCGTGCCGGCCTTGATCGGAATGCTCTGCACGCCATCGGCCGTGCAGATAACGATCTCGCCTGGCTCGATATCGCGCACCAACTTCGCGCCAACGATGTCGAGTGCACAGGACTCAGAGGCCAACACTGGATGACCATCGAGATCGCCGAGTACCAGTGGGCGGATGCCGTCCGGGTCGCGGAAGCCGATCATCTGCGTCTCGTCCATCACAATCGCCGCGAAGGCACCCGTGATCTTCGACATGGCGAGCTGCACGCCCTCGACGAGCGAGCCGGCGTGCTCGCAGATAAGTGCCGCGATCACCTCTGTATCGGAGGTCGTCTCAAAGGCGATGCCCTCGGTCTCGAGCTCTTGACGCAACTCCGTCGTATTCGTCAGGTTGCCGTTGTGGGCCAGCACAACCGAGCGGCCCTGACGGTGTCGTACGACTGGCTGAGCGTTCTGCCAGGCAGACGAACCCGTCGTCGAGTAGCGCGCATGACCAACGGCCGCGAAGCCCTGCAGCGTCTCGAGCGTCGACTCGTCGAAGACCTGCGCGACGAGGCCCAATTCGCGCACGGCGGTGATACGACGGCCGTCCGTGACGGCAATGCCTGCGCTCTCTTGCCCGCGATGTTGCAACGCGTAGAGACCGAAGTAGGTGAGCCGAGCGACGTCGCGATCCGGAGCGTAGATGCCAAAGACGCCGCACATAGTTAGGCAGCCCCGATCAACTCTGGCAGCGTAGCGGCATGAATTGCGGATGCTTCGGCGAGTGCCAAAGATGCCACCGCAGCACCAGTGCTGACGTGGATACGCTCGCCACCAGCTGTGCCGACGATCTGGGCAGGAACGCCGTGGTGCGTTGCCAAATCGAGCATCGCGTCGGCGTCGTTGACGGCCACCAGGACCAGCCCGCCGCCTGGCTCGCCGAACAGCGTGATGTCGTCGCGCGTTGCCAGCTCGGGCAATTCGATTTCGATACCAACACGGCCAGCAATCGCCATCTCGGCTGCCGCGACAGCGAGCCCACCTTCGGCAGCATCGTGGGCGGCGTGTGTAATGCCCTGCGCGGCCGCCTCGACAAGCAGGTCGATCAGGTGTGCCTCCGCCTTGAGGTCGACGTCGGGAATTCGGCCAGCCACGCTGCCGAATACGTACGCCTGGTACTCAGAGCCATCGATGGACGGCTCGGCATCGCCGAGCAACACGATCGTCGCGCCGCTCTGCGGAGCCGCACCAATCGCACAGGCCGCGTCCTCGATCAGCCCCACACAACCGACGATAGGCGAGGGCGGAATCGGGCCACCGGAGTGCTCGTTGTAGAGCGAAACGTTGCCCGAGACGACGGGCGCGTGGAGCGCCTCACAGGCCTCGGCCATGCCCTCAACCGACTCGACGAACATGTACGGCGTCTCGCCACGCTCGGGGTTTCCGAAGTTGAGGCAGTTCGTGATGGCCAGCGGTCTACCCCCCGTGCAGGCGACGTTGCGCGCTGCCTCGGCGACGGCCTGCCGTCCACCGCGTCGCGGATCGAGCCACGTCCGACGACCACTGCCGTCGAGCGCAGCGGCGATCGCTCGCTTGGAGCCAGGGAGCCGCACGACGCCCGCATCGGCGCCCGGACGAATCACGGTGCCGCCACCCACAAGCTGGTCATACTGCTGAAAAATTGCGGCCTTGGAGGCGATGTTCGGCGCGCCAAGCAGGCGCGCCAGTGCCGTCGTGGCGTCTGGTTCGGCGGGCAGATCGGCGATTGCCAATGGTTCGGTGGCGAGTCGATCGGGGCGCTGCGGATCGAGCGTGTAGCGGGGACAATCGTCGACAAGAGCCGCCACCGGGATATCCCCAACGACCGTATCTCCCATCGTGCAGATCAGATGGTCGCCTTCGACAACCTCGCCGATCACGGAGCACTCGAGCTCCCAGCGGGCGCAGAGCGCCTCGACTTCGGCCAGGCGGCGAGGCTCGACGCACGCAAGCATGCGCTCTTGCGACTCGGAGATCATGATCTCGAAGGCCTCCATGTCGTCCTCGCGCAGCGGCACCTTGGCGAGATCGAGTCGCACGCCGACTGGACCACGCGATGCCATCTCCGACGCGGACGAGGCGAGCCCGGCGGCACCGAGATCTTGCAGACCAACGAGGACGTCGTCGCGCACGAGTTCGAGCGAGGTCTCGATCAGGCGCTTGCCCATGTAGGGGTCGCCAATCTGGACCGTTGGGCGCTTCTCGTCGCCGCCCGCATCGATGTCCTGCGAGGCGAGCACGGATGCTCCACCAATGCCATCGCGCCCGGTACGCGCGCCAAACAGCACGACGAGGTTGCCGATGCCAGCCGCGGTCGCGCTCTTGAGATCGGAGGCCTTGAGGACGCCGATACCCATCGCATTGACGAGGCACGACTGCTCGTAGCCAGCATCGAAACGCACTTCGCCACCGATGTTGGCGACGCCAACGCAGTTGCCGTAGTGGCCGATGCCACGCACGGCTCCATCGAGGAGGCGCCGCGTGCGCTCGGTTGCTGGATCGCCAAAGCGGAGCGAGTCGAGAATCGCGATCGGACGGGCGCCCATCGCGAAGATGTCGCGCAGGATGCCGCCAACACCGGTTGCGGCGCCTTGAAATGGCTCGACAGCAGACGGGTGGTTGTGGCTCTCGACCTTGAAGGCCACGCCGAGGCCGTCGCCGACGTCGACAACGCCCGCGTTTTCGCCGGGACCTTGCAAAACGGCGGGTCCGGTCGTTGGAAAACGGCGCAGAATCGCCTTCGAATGCTTGTAGCCGCAGTGCTCGCTCCAAAGCAGTGAAAAGACCGCGAGTTCGAAGTGATTCGGGTCTCGACCGAGCAACGCGACGATTTGCGTGTACTCGTCATCCCTTAACCCAAGTTGGCGGTGCAGTTGGGGTTCGGAGACCGGGTTCACGCGTTGACCAACTCTAGCGGAGGCGTCTGCTGTCGGCCCCCTTTCGCGCCGACCTGGGGTGCTCGTGTGAGCGTTGACAGCGTGTCGTTGCAGGAGTTGGTCATTACCGTCTCCCACGCGCGCGTCGTCTACCGCAAGACTCGAGCCATGAAGACCCTCCCCACCCCACCTGCCCCTGCCCGTCGCGCCACGATCGCCGTGCCCGGTGGTCGCGCCACCCTGACCGCTGAGGTCGTCGAGACCGGCGACAGCGAGACCGGCGACATCGTGCTGCAGTCGCTTGAACGCAGTGACGGGCGCTGCTTTCTCCGCCTCGGCTATCGCCGCAATGGCCGCCTCGTGCGCGGGCCTGTCAGTTTCGAGCCACGCGCCTTCGCGCGCCTCGTCAAGCAGGCCGCGAAAGACGCCACAATCGGCCCGCTGCTCCCTGGTGGTGCATCAATGTCGACCGCTAGCCGCCGACACGCCTAATGTTCAGGGGTGAGCACGATCCATTTCAGCAGTAAGCCGGCTCTTCGGGACCCGATTCTCGTTGCTGCCTTTCGTGGCTGGAATGACGGCGGCTCGGCCGCCACGGTCGCTGCAGCCTTTCTGAAGAACCGCTGCGAGGCCAAACGCTTCGCCGTGATCGACCCGGATCGCTTCGTCGACTACCAGCAGACGCGCCCGATGGTCTCGATCGAAGAGGGCCAGGTTCGTGAGATCACGTGGCCCGAAACCGAGTTTTTCCATGCCCGCCTGCCGAATAGCAAGCGCGACCTACTGCTGGTGATCGGTGTCGAGCCGAACTTTCGGTGGCGCGAATTTAGCAAGGCGATTGCGGAGCTCGCAGTCGAGACGAATGTTGCTCTGGCGGTGACGCTCGGTGGTCTGCTCGCCGACACGCCCCACACCCGCGCAATCCCGGTCTCTGGCGCCGCCCACGATCCTGCTCTCCTTGAGCGCTTCGACGACCTAGAGCCAGTCCGCTACGAGGGGCCGACCGGCATTGTCGGCGTGCTCCACGACGACCTCAGCAAGGCCGGCATTCCTTCGGCCAGTCTCTGGGCGGCCGTGCCCCACTACCTCGGTGGCAACCCAAATCCAACGGCTGCGCTCGCGCTGGTTCAGGCTCTGGAACCACTCGTTGAATGCGAGCTCTCGCCGACAGAACTCGAAAAAGCCTCGGCTGAGTTCGATCGCCAGATTGCTCGCGTCGTCGAGAAGGACGCGGAGATGCGTTCGTACGTGACCGATCTCGAGGATCGCCTCGACAACGGCGACGAGTACGACGAAGACGAAGACGAGGATGACGACGAGGACGATGACGACGACGAAGACGTCGACGACATCACCAGCGAGACGCGCATTCCCAGTGGCGACGAGATCGCCGCCGAGCTTCAAGATTTTCTGCGCGAGCAGCGCGACGACAGCTAGTTCGAGCGGGAGGACACCACATCCGCGCGGTTGTCATGTCCTCCTTGAATTCCGTCGCACCTCTGATCAAGGGGGGACATGACAACCGCGCGGATGTGGTGTCCTCCTTGGAACACGGCGACGAACTTGATTGCGGCTAGCCCTCAGCGGCGAGCGCTGCGAGATCGACAGCGGGGTCGGCGAGCTGCTCTCGGGTTGGCGAGACACCCGCGGCAAACAGCTTGCGCACACCCCGCAGCGTCTTCATGTCACTGACGGAGAAGGCTGCACGCATCGTGCCCTCACGCAGATAGAAGGCAGTGCAGGCTGGTAGAGCCTGATCTCCACGCCAGACGATCTCGTCGTCGGGACGTGCAACGCCAACAACGTTGAGTGTGAGGTCGCCCTGGTCCGACCAGAATGAGGGAAGGTCGTCATAGCGACCCTCACCGGTGGCAATTTGCTCGGCCGCAACCTGACCGTGCCCAATCGCCACGGCCGCGTGCTCGACGCGGATGCGATCTTCGTCGGCCCACGTGCTGGGGAACGCCGCGATGTCGCCGACGGCATAGACATCGGCGACGCTCGTGCGCATGCCCGCGTCGACCTTGATCCCGCCAACGACCTCCTCACACCCCAACTGCTGGGCGAGCTCGAGCCGTGGTGACTGTCCGACAGCGACGATTACGAGGTCGGCATCGATCTCCTCGCCGCCGACAAGACGTACGCCGGTCGCGATGTCGTCGCCTGAGACCTGTTCGACTCCCACTCCCGCACGCACCACAACGCCCCGGTCCGTAGCCCAAAGCAAGACGCGCTCGGCAACTTCCAGCCCCAACGGTCGACTCATTGGCTCGGGCGCGGCCTCGAGCACCGTCGCCGTGTGCCCCGCCGCTACCGCTGCAGCCGCGACCTCCATACCGATGAAGCCACCGCCGATAATCCCAAGGTGCTTCGGACCGGTCGCGAGCACCGCCTGAATTTCGAGCGCCTCGTCGAGTCGCGTCACGCGATACACGCCTGGCAGATCGAGCCCAGGGATCGGTAACTGTCGTGGCGCACACCCTGTGGCAAGCACGAGTGCGTCCCAGGCCACTGTCGAGCCATCGGACAACTCAGCCGTCTTCGCCGTCGCGTCGGCGCCTGTCACCGTCACCCCACGCCGCAGGTCGATAGCTTCCTGCTCGTACACCTCCGGTGCGGGCTTGATGACCTTGTTCATGTCGGCAGTACCGATCACGACTGACTTCGAGAGTGGCGGACGATCGTACGGATACTCCGGGTCGTCGCCGACGAGGACGATCTCGCCCGTCCACCCGACGCGTCGGAGCGTCAAGGCTGCGGCGCGCCCCGCCATTCCCGAACCTGCAATCAGTGCGATCGTCATCGAGCCGACCTAGACGTCGACGAGGACAGAGTCGCCGTCAACCGTGACGGTAAAGACCTCGACGGCCTCGGTGGCAGGAGGACAGTCGGGATCGCCGGTCGCGAGGTTGAAGGCCGAGCCGTGCAACGGGCACTCGATTGCCATGTCGTCGGCGAGAAAGTCGCCTTCAGACAGCGAGGCCTCAGCGTGTGGGCAGTCATCGCAGATGGCGTGGACGGTGTCGCCGATGCGCACGATGCACAGCGCGGTGCCGTCGGCCTCGACGCGCGTGGGGGTGCCTTCGGGAAAATCGCTGAGCGAGCCGATCGATACCTGGGTCATAGTCGCATTCCTTCTCGGTTGGTTACCCACAGCGTGGGGCGCGCAGATGAGGCGCAGCGTCGGTTGAACGTTAGGAGTTGATGA
>JAEMTW010000016.1:0-2181 GCA_016462095.1 Thermoleophilia bacterium | reverse complement strand
TTGATGAGACGGCCGACGAGTAGTTGGCCGTCGATCGAACCGAGGATCGGGTCGACTGCGTGCTCGGGGTGTGGCATCAGGCCACAGACATTGCCGGCCGCATTGGTGACACACGCCACGCGCCGCGTCGCGCCGTTGACATCCTCGGCGTAGCGCAACAGCACCTGGCCCTGTTCTTCGAGCTCATCCAGCCCCTCTTCGGGGTGGAACCAGGCACCATCGCCGTGCTTGACGGGCACGGCGATCGTCGTGCCAACGGCGCGGTTGCCGATCCACGGCGATTCTTGCTCGACGATCAACTCGACATCGCGACAGATAAAGCGCTGCCCGTGGTTGGGCGTCAGGATGCCAGGCAAGAGGTCGGCCTCGCAGAGAATCTGAAAGCCGTTGCAGATGCCGAGCACTGGGCCGCCAGCGACAGCGAACTCGGCGACGGCGCCCATGATCGGTGAGAAGCGTGCGAGTGCGCCACAGCGCAGGTGATCGCCATACGAGAAGCCACCGGGCAACAGAATCGCGTCGACGCCTTGCAGGTCGGTGCTGCCGTGCCAGAGCGAGACGGCCTCGCCGCCGACCACGCCAACTGCGCGCATCGCATCGCGATCGTCGAGCGAGCCAAGGAAGGTGATGACGCCGACCCTAGCCAACGATCACCTCAAACCCCTCGATCAGGTCGTTCGATAAGACGCGCACTGCCATTTCGGCGCCGAGGCGCTCGGCCTCTTTCGGATCATCGGTGTCGATCTCGAGGTCGAAGATGCTGCCGGCAGAGACGGCGCTGACGGGGTAGCCAAGGCCACCCAGCGAGCGGCCGATGGCCTCGCCTTGGGGATCACGAATGCCCGTCTTGGGCCGTACCAGTACGGTCACTCTCACCGGTCTACCTCCATCTTGTCCAAATACTCGTCGAGCGTGGAATCGGTCAATAGTTCGTACGCCTCACGGTAGCGCCCCGCCGTCCCGTCAACGACCTTGGCCGGCAACTCTGGGCCCGGCGCCGACTTGTCCCAGTCGAGCGTCTCGAGATAGTCGCGGACGTACTGCTTGTCGTACGACGGTGGCGAGATGCCTGTGCGCCAGCCGTCGATCGGCCACCAACGCGAAGAGTCGGGGGTCATCACCTCATCGCCAAGTACGAGCCGGCGATCGGGGTCGTAGCCAAACTCGAACTTCGTATCGGCGAGAATGATGCCGCGCTCGAGCGCATGCGCAGCGGCGTAGTCGTAGAGCGCGATCGATGCTCGCTCGACCGCCTCGTACTCCTCAGAGCCGATTAGGTTGCGGGCCTGCACGGTCGAAATGTTCTCGTCGTGGTCGCCCAGCTCGGCTTTGGTGGCGGGAGTAAAGATCGCGCGGGGCAGCTGCTCGGCTTCTTGGAGACCGGGTTCGAGCTCGTGCCCCGAGACGGTGCCCGTCGCCCGGTAGTCCTTCCAGCCAGAGCCGGCAAGGTAGCCGCGCACCACGCACTCGATTGGCAGCATCTCGAGGCGCTCGCAGAGCATCGCGCGACCGCGCAACTCTGGATCGGCCGCCTCGTCTGGCAATTCACCCGGCCAGGCACCCCGCAGATGGTTCGGCACGATCGCTTGTGTCTGCTCAAGCCAGAACAGCGTCATCCCGGTCAGGACGCGCCCCTTCTGCGGGATCGGGTTCGGCATGATCACATCGAACGCACTGATGCGATCGCTCGCGACGAGCAGCAGTCCATCCGAGCCGAGGTCGTAGAGCTCGCGGACCTTGCCCGAGCCGATCAGGTACTTCTCTAGCCCCACCCGTTAGACCCCGAGCCTGCCAAAGGGGATCTCTGTGCGGGACAACACCTCGTCGAGACTGAAGGCCTGCTCGATGACAGCCGCGTCGAGCGAGGTGGCGTCGGGGTCGGCGAGCACGAGGTCGCGCAGGTGCTCGCCCGACTCCCAGGCCTGCATCGCGTTGCGCTGGACGACCACGTAGGCGTCCTCGCGCGATAGTCCGGCTTCCACGAGTGCGAGCAAGACGCGGCCCGAGAACGGCAGGCCCTGCGAGCCGTCGAGGTTTTGGCGCATGCGCTCGGAGCGCACGACGAGCCCCTCCATCACCCAGCTGAACTTCGCGAGCATGTAGTCAAGCAGGATCGTCGAGTCGGCCAGCACGACGCGCTCGGCCGACGAGTGCGAGATGTCGCGCTCGTGCCAGAGCGGC
>JAEMTW010000162.1 GCA_016462095.1 Thermoleophilia bacterium | reverse complement strand
CGCTGATCTCGATTACGTATGGGGCGGTCAATCCGCTCGATGTCTGGATCTCGCTTGGCAGCGTGGGCGCGGCTGGACCGCTCCCGCGGACGCCTGGTTGTGAGGGCGTTGGCACGACCGACGATGGTCAACGCGTGGCGTTTCGCGGCGCCGGTCTTGGCGTCGTGCGCGATGGCGCGTGGGCCGAGCAGGTTGCCGTGCCCGATCTGGCATTGGCGGCGATTCCCGAAGGCTGTTCCGATCAGGAGGCTGCTGCACTCGGCATTCCGGGCGTGACTGCGCTGGATTGTCTTGATGCTGCCGAGGTTGGTGCGGGCACCACGGTGCTGATTCTCGGTGCATCGGGCGGGGTCTCGACGATCGCCATGCAATTGGCGAAGACGCGTGGTGCGCGGGTCATCGCACAGACCAGCTCCTCAGAGCGCGTTGGCCAGATCTCGCGGTATGCCCACGAGGTCGTCGTGGCCGACGCTGCGACGCTCGAAGAGGAAGTACGACTCCTCGCACCCGAGGGCGTCGACGTGATCGTCGATCCGCTCGCGGGAGCGTTTGCGGCGCCGTGTGTGCGTGTCTTGGCAGCGGGTGGACGACTCGTGCTCTACGGCGCCAGCGCCGGGCACGAGTTTTCGTTTGCTCCGCAGGAGATGTATCGGAAGAACGCCCGAGTGATTGGCTACAGCGGCCTGCCCGTCGCGCCGGAGACAACGGCCCGGAGCCAAGAGGCGTTGTTCGCGCTGGTCGCAGCCGGGACGCTCGAGGTTGTGATTGCCGACGAGCTTTCGCTCGACGACGCCAACAGCGCCATCTCGCGCATTCGCGAGAACAGCGTTGGTGGCAAGCTGCTGCTGAAGCCCTAGAGCTCGTCGGGCTCGGTCAGAGCCGCGATCCGCGCGTTGCGTTTGCGGCGCCGTCGCCAGACGACAAACATCGCGAGCAGGCGAATTCCGAACATCCCGGCGCCGAGGAACACGAGCGCAACAATCACGAAGGCCTGCTCTGGGAGACGGCCAAGCTCGACCGTGCGGATTGCCATCGCGATCACGACCATGCCGATCCAGACGATTGCGCCACGTCGAATGCCACGGGGGGAGCGGGGGAGATTGACGACAATTGCGCTGATGACGTAGCCGACTAAGAACGGCCAGGCGACAGCGAAAACGGTCAATGGTGTGAGAGCGTCGGCGTGGTTTTCGCGCCCCAAAATCGCGAAAAGACAGATCCACGCGACATCAAGGAGGAGCCACGGCATACGATGATGATCGCATGAGCACCCACGATGTCCCCGGGATCGTCCTCGCAGTTGGTGGTGGACTTGCGGCCGTGCGTACCGAAACGGGCGAGGAGCGCATCGCCAAGTTCGCGGGTCGCCTCGAAGAACGACCCGTGGCGGGCGATCGTGTGCGACTCTTCATGGAGACCGACGAGGGTGCGCGTATCGATGTGATCGAACCGCGCACCACCGAGTTACGACGCCAACAACGGATGCGTTCCGAAGGCGAGCGGGCGATGAAGGAGCAGGTGCTCGCCGCCAATGCGGAGTGCGTGCTGATCGTCGCTTCGGTCACCGATCCGCCACTACGGCGTGGCCTGATCGACCGTATCTTGGTCGCAGCGTGGCGTGGGGGGATGGAGCCGCTGCTGGCAATCACTAAAGAGGATCTCTCGGACCGTGCTGACGAGTCGCCCGAGGCGGTGCTCGCAGACTATGCGGCGATTGGTGTGCCGGGCGTACTGATCGACGTGCGTACCGATGCGGGTGCCGATGCGGTGCGCGAGCTGATTGCTGGGCGCACCGCAGCGGTGATCGGCCATTCGGGTGTCGGCAAGTCGACGTTGGTCAATGCATTGACGGGCGGCACGCTGACGATTGGTGCAATCCATGAATTGTCGGGACGCGGGCGACACACGACGACGACTGCGACGTGGCTTGATCTACCGGGTGGGGGAGGGCTGATCGACCTGCCTGGCATTCGGAGTTTCTCGCTGGCGGGAATTACGCCGCATGACCTCGCCGATGCCTTTGGGGATATTGCCGACAGTGCGACGAAGTGCCGCTTTAGCGACTGCAGCCACGTTGGCGAGGCCGGCTGTGCGGTCGAGAGCACCGTCGAGCCGGCGCGCCTCGCCAGCTATCGCAAGCTGCTCGAAGAGCTCGAGCGTGGCTAACTCGCACTGCTAGAACGCACAACTAGAAGGCACAACTAGAAGGCACAACTAGATCTTGCCGATTGCCTTCTTCAGGCGATCAAGCTCCCGTGACTTTGCGGTCAACTCTTCGAGTTGAGCCTCAAGCGCCGCGACGTGCTTGTGCAGTGCATCGATGGCGGCACGCGCATCGTGCGCCAGTCGCTCGGCCTGTGCTCCACCCACCTTCTTGGCTGCGTGGGTCGTGCTGCGAGCGGACTGGCGTACGCCGCCGCCGCCTGGCTGCCGCTTGGCGATGCGGTAGTACGTGGTGGTGACGGTGGCCGCAGAGCGTCCGGTCTCGCGGGCAACCTGGGCGAACGCCTCGGTCTTGTTCATGCCGCGGTCGATCAGATGTCGTACCTGCGCGTAGGTTTCTGGGCCAATCGAGCCACGAGCGGATTGCGGGGAGGTAGCAGGGCGGGAATCAGACATAGGAAAAGGTTGTCATATCTCACAAGCCTCCGGGGCATACAAATAGCACTGTCAAATACAACAAGTACGGGATTATTACTTAAGATAACGTCCGTTATTTGACTCTTAAAAATGTAAGCCATCGGTAGGGATTGCGTGCGGTGTCGTCCGACGTCGGTCACACTACAGTTATGCAGCGTCTTCTTCGAATCTTCCCGTTCCTCGCCGTGATTGCCATTGCGACAGCGCTTGCCGCCTGTGGTGGCAGCTCGCTCGCCGCCGATCCGGGCAAGGTCCTGCAGGAGGCCAAGTTGCCGCCCGCTGGTCCGAATGCCTCCACGCTCACGGTGACCTTCACGCCCAAGGCAGAGGCGGCTGATGGCGGCGGCGCGACGACAACCCAGGACGATGGTCCGCTCGGTCAACTCGGGGGCCTTCTCGGCGGGCCGATCACGGTCGAGGCAACGACGCAAGGGGACGCCGCCACAGGCGTGACGGCAGATGCCAAGATCACCGCTGGCCCAATCGAGCTGCCATTGTCGGCCCGTGCCAACAAGGACAACGCTTGGGTGCAGCTGAATGGCGAATGGTACGAGCTCGGCTCGCCACTCGGCATCGATTTTGGTTCCGTTGGTGGACTGCTCGGTGAGCTACCCACGTTGATCAAGGATCCAAAGGCGACGGCAGTGGAAGACATTGACGGCATCGCGTGCGATCGCATTAGCGGCACGATCGACCCGGAGACCTCGGCCACCGACGCACTCGGCACGCAACTAGAAAACCTCCCACTCGACCTGTCGGCTCTCGCGGCCGGCAAGGCCGAGGTTAGCGTCTGGGTTGGGCAAGAAGATCACGTCATTCGTCGCATTCAAATCAACACGGTTGGTTCCGGGGACACGGCCGTGGCCGGTGGCCTGCTGGTCGATCTGACGGTCGTCCCGGCCGATGCGGTTGAGGTGACGGCGCCAGCTGATGCCAAGCCGATTAGCGACCTCTTGGAAGTGTTGCTCGGTGGTGGAGTTGGCGGTATTGACCTCGGCGATCTGCTTGGTGGTGGCCTCGGTGGCCTCGATCTCGGACAGCTCGGTGGCGGGCTCACCGGAGCGAGTGCGTGAGTGAGACGATCGTCGCCTGCGTGCAGATGCATGCGGACCGACCACTCGCCGACAACATCGCTGTTGCCGAACGCCTAGTTGCGAAGGCGGTAGCACGCGGTGCCGAGGTAATTTCGTTGCCGGAGCGGTGGAACGGCACTGGCTCCGATGACGTGATGGTGGCTGCGGCCGAGGCGCTTGAGGGCGAGTCCGCACAGGCGCTGGCAGCGTGGGCGAGGCAACACGGCGTCTGGCTACACGGCGGCTCGATTGGCGAGGACACCGAACCGGGTGTGCGCGCCAGCAACACGACGCTCGTCTTCGATCCACAAGGCAATCGCGTCTCGACGTATCGCAAGATCCACATGTTTGACATCGATGTTGAGGGTGCCGAGGCGCGTGAGTCGGCGGCGAACAAGCCTGGCGACCAGCTCGTCTTGAGCGAGATCGCTGGCTGGCCGGTGGGGCTGACGATCTGTTACGACCTGCGCTTTCCCGAGCAGTATCGCGAGCTCGCGCTCGCTGGTGCCGAGGCCTTCATGGTTCCTGCGGGCTTTACGATGGCGACCGGGCGCGACCATTGGGAGATCCTCTTGCGCGCGCGAGCGATCGAGAACGCCGCCTATGTGATTGCCGCCAACCAGCATGGCTTCTGGGCTGGCAGCGCACGCTACGCACGCTCGATGATCATCGATCCGTGGGGCGTCGTGCTCGCCAATGCGGGCGATGGTGAGGCAATCTGCGTGGCCGCCATCGACCGCCAGCGCGTCGCCGAAGTGCGTCGGCTGATCCCGATCTTCAGCGCCCGCCGCCCCGACGCCTACCGCTTCGCGGAGTAGTCCCAGCGCGTATGGGATTCCAGGGAGGACACCACAACCGCGCGGATGTGATGTCCTCCCTGGAACACGCATGCAAAGCCCCACACCAAATGCAGGGAGGACATCACA
>JAEMTW010000161.1:1143-4647 GCA_016462095.1 Thermoleophilia bacterium | reverse complement strand
ATCCAAGCACGAACCCGCTGTGCCGCTCCCGCACCATCCGTCCACCTGCCGACGCATCGACACAACAACTACGGAGCGACGAAGTCGCGCAGGGCCTCGAACTTCGACGGTCCGATTCCCGGCACTTCCAGCAGGTCGTCCACGGTCTTGAAGCCACCGTGCGCATCGCGCCAGTCGAGGATGCGTTGGGCTGTCGCAGGACCGACTCCCGGCAGGGCATCGAGCGCAGTCACATTTGCACTGTTGAGATGCACGACTCCACTCGTGGCCGGCCCAGCGCCCGTCGGAGCGGCACCTGCACCGGGCGTGAAGGCCTCGGGGACAATCACCTGCTCGCCATCGATCAGCAGCGCAGCCAAATTGACTGTGATGGCATCGGCCTTGGCAGTCACACCACCGGCCTTCTGAATCGCATCGACGATCCGCTTGCCTTGAGCGAGCTGGTAGACGCCGGGCCTCTTGACGGCGCCCGTCACGTAGACCACGAGCGGCTCGTCTTGGGCAGGTGCGACACCGCCGACGCCGTCGATCACCGCGGAGGAGGTGACGATCGGCGCCGGCGGGTTCGCTTCGCCCCCACGACCACGCATGAACGTCACGGCAGCCGCGAGGAGGAGGATCGCAGCGAGTCCGAAGAGGAGCGTTCGGCGGTCGAGGTGGGGCATGGCGCCAGCCTGTCAGCCCTCAGCGAACGTGCGACGCGCGGCGACGCCCAGCAAGCGCGGAGAACGACACGGGCGGTGCGCGCTACTTGACGACGATGTTGACGAGCTTGTCAGGAATCACAATCTCCTTGACAACTTCGCGACCCGCAATGTGCTCGGCGATCTTCGGCAACTCGCGCACCAGGCGCACGACCTCGTCCTGCGGGAGACCACGCGGCAGCTCGATGCGCTCGCGCACCTTGCCGTTGACCTGCGCAACGCACGTAAAGGTGTCGGACACCAGGAGCGCCGGATCAACCACGGGCCACGGTGTCTCCCAGAGGCGGGAGCCACCCAGCTGCTCCCACAACTCCTCGGCAATATGCGGAGCAAAGGGCTGGACGAGACAGACGAGCGTGCCGGCGGCATGACGCAGGACCTGCCCACCAACTGGATCGCCGATCAGTCCGTCGCGCGCCTTCTCGATACCGTTGAGCAACTCCATCGACGCAGCGATCGCAGTGTTGAATTGCAGGCGCCGGTCGATGTCCTCGGTGACGCGCTGCGTCGTCTGGTGCGTCAGCCGCAGCAGGTCGAGCGCCGCTCCCTCTGCCCCGCTCGGCGTGGCGGGCAACGCCTCGCCCGGCACTTCGCTCGCGATGCGCTGCACGGCCTTCCAGAGACGGTCGAGGAAGCGTGACGGTCCGAGCACGCCGTTGTCTGACCATTCCTTGTCCTGGTCGGGCGGGCCCATGAAGAGCACGTACATGCGCAGGGCATCGGCGCCGTAGCGATTGACGATCGCGTCGGGGGCGACAACGTTGCCCTTCGACTTCGACATCTTGGCGCCGTCCTTGTAGATCATCCCCTGCGTGAAGAGGTTCGCGAACGGCTCCTCGAAGCCGACAAAGCCCGCGTCGAACAGCACCTTCGTGAAAAACCGGCTGTAAAGCAGATGCAGAATCGCGTGCTCGACGCCACCGATGTACTGGCCAACCGGTAGCCACCAGTCGACCGCTGCCTTATCGAAGACCTGCGTGTCGTCGTGCGCCGAGATGTAGCGCAGGTAGTACCAGGAAGAATCGACAAACGTGTCCATCGTGTCGGTCTCGCGCAACGCCGCGGCGCCACAGGTCGGACAGGGCACGCTGCGCCACTCCTCGGCCGCAGCCAAGGGCGAACGGCCCTTCGGGGCGTAGTCCTCAATCTCGGGCAAGACCACTGGCAGGTCGGCGTCCGGCACAGGCACGAGGCCGCAGGACGGGCAATCGATGATTGGGATTGGCGCGCCCCAATAGCGCTGGCGCGACACGAGCCAGTCGCGCAGGCGATAGGCGGTCTTCGTCTCGCCCCGCCCCTCCACTGCCAGCCACGCAGCGACCGCCGTCTTGGCCTCCGAGACCGCGAGCCCATCGAACTGGCCCGAGTTGACGAGCAACGCGTCCTCGCCCGCTGAGGTGTAGGCCTCGACCTGCACATCGACCTCTCCGTCCGCCGCAGCGACAACCTGGCGAATCGGGAGACCAAAGAGCGTTGCGAAGGCGTGGTCGCGATCGTCGTGGCCCGGCACGGCCATAATCGCGCCCGTGCCGTACTCGACGAGTACGTAGTCGGAGACCCAGACAGGGATCTCCTCGAGCGTGACGGGATTGACGACGCGACGGCCAGTGTCGACACCCGTCTTGGGCCGGTCGTCGCGCATGCGGTCTGCCACCGACTCGGCGCTACGGCGACGGACGTAGTCCATTACCTCGGCCTCGGCGGCCGTACCCTGCACGAGTTCGCTGATCAGTGGATGCTCAGGCGCGAGTACAAAGAAGGTGGCTCCAAACAGCGTGTCGGGGCGCGTCGTGAAGACGGGGATCTCGGCCTCGCTGTCGACGACGCGGAAGACCACCTCGGCACCGTGCGAGCGCCCGATCCAATTGCGCTGCATCGTCAACACGCGCTCGGGCCAGTTCTCCAACTGGTCCATGTCGTCGAGCAGACGATCGGCGTAGTCGGTGATGCGGAAGAACCACTGGTCGAGATCGCGCGCTTCGACCTCAGCGCCACACCGCTCGCAGCAGCCATCCACGACCTGCTCGTTGGCAAGCACCGTCTGATCCTGCGGACACCACTTGACAGCCGCCGTGCGCTTGTACGCCAGGCCGCGCTCGAACATCTGCAGGAAGATCCACTGCGTCCAGCGGTAATAGGCAGGGTCCGACGTCGAGAGCTCGCGGCTCCAGTCGATCGACCAGCCCATCCGCAACATCTGCTCGCGGATCCGCGCGATATTGTGGGCCGTTACCTCAGCGGGCTTACCACCCGTCTTGATCGCCGCATTCTCGGCCGGCAGACCAAACGAGTCGTACCCCATTGGGTGCAGGACTTGAAAACCGGTGCGGCGACGAAAGTGCGAGACGACGTCGCCCATCGTGTAGTTGGTGACGTGCCCCATGTGCAGATCGCCGGACGGATACGGCAGCATCTCGAGGACATACGCCCGCGGCCGCTCGTCCTTGGCGGGGTCGCTCGGATTGGGCGTCTCAAACGCACTCTCATCGGCCCAGACGGCCTGCCAACGGGCTTCGATTGCTTGAGGGTCGTAACGCTCCACGAGGGCAGAATACGTTGCGCTCACTCGGAGCACGGCACTGAAGGCGACAAAAACGGGCAGACGCTGTTACTCATCGCGAAAGGAACTCAATGCGAAAGGCAGTAGTGGTATAAATCCATATCATCGTTTACGACGGAGGAGAGAACCATGGAACTGACTTCGACACAAGAGACAATCTTGTGGGCCGGAACAATCGGGATGGCGCTCGGCGCGATTATTATCGCGGCGATCGGCTTCCGGCTGCCGAAAGCTGAACGC
>JAEMTW010000161.1:0-1133 GCA_016462095.1 Thermoleophilia bacterium | reverse complement strand
ATCACGTGACGGCGAGCTTCTTCGTCTGCGCGATCGCAGCGGTTGCCTACTACGCCATGGCGACCGGCCTCGGCACGATCACGGTCAACGGGAATGAGATTTTCTTCGCTCGATACGCCGACTGGGTGCTGACGACTCCCCTGCTCTTGCTCGGCCTCATAACGGTCGGCATCGCTGCAGTGGCGGGTGGCGAAGCTGGGCGTGAGCGCGCCGGATTGATCGGCTTCGTGATTGGTGCGGACATTCTGATGATCGTGACGGGCTTCGTCGCGGCACTCGACAACGACGACGATAAGTATGTGTGGTACGCAATCAGCTGCGTGTTCTTCCTGCTCGTCCTCTGGGCTGTCTACGGTCCCGTCAAGGAGTACGTGTCCAGCGCAATGAAGCCGCTGTACGTGCGCCTCTTGACGATCCTGACCGTCCTTTGGCTGATCTACCCCGTTCTCTGGTTGCTCGGCACCGAGGGTACGGGCACGCTCGACCTGACGGGTGAAATCGCCGTCTTCGCGGTGATCGATGTGATCGCCAAGGTCGGCTTCGGCATCCTGCTCGTCACGGGTGTTGGCAAAGCGGCCAAGCACGTCGCTTAAAGCGTTGTTGCTGGTCCGAGCTTCGAGCCTCCGTGGCTCGAAGCTCGGACCGCTATACGCTCCCCCAGCGCGCGAGTGCACCACCATCCGCACGGGTGGCGCTGATGCGCAGCAACCGGTTGTATTTCGCCAGTCGCTCTGACTGCGTCAACGACCCGACCTTTAGCTGACCGGGTCCAGCGGCGATCGCTAAATCGGCGAGCCAGTCGTCCTCTGTCTCGCCTGAGCGGGCACTCACGACGACGCGCCAGTTGGCCTCGCGGGCACGTGCCGCTACGGCGAGCGCGTCGGACAGCGTGCCGACCTGATTGGCCTTGACCAACACCGCATTCGCGGCATTGGTGGCGATCGCCTGCTCGAGGCGATCGAGCTGCGTGCAGAGGAGATCGTCGCCGATGATCTGAACCCGCGACCCAAGCACAGCGGTCAGCTGGGGCCAGGGCACCCAATCGTCCTCGCCGAACGGATCCTCGATGCTGACGATCGGAAAGTCCTGAGTCCACGCGATCAGGCGCTCGGACCACACGTCCGCCGTGACGG
>JAEMTW010000015.1:15274-18144 GCA_016462095.1 Thermoleophilia bacterium | reverse complement strand
GTTCTCGGCGCACAAGCCTGTACGACGATCTGCTCTGGGGTAGGCGCGGCCGTGACTGGGGGGAGGACATGACAACCGCGCGGATGTGGTGTCCGCGTGCGGCCCATTCGCTGGGGCTGGGGGGACATGACAAACCGGGGTTTGTCATGTCCCCTCAGCAGTAACCGCTACTCCGCCCGAGGACACCACATCCGCGCGGTTGTCATGTCCTCCCCGCCCGAGCAGTGTGCCTCCTCGCAGGTGCCTGCGCAGAACCACTTGGACAAGTTAGAGCCGAACGAGAAGCCGCATCAAAGCCCGAGGCTACGCGCGATCACGAGGCGCTGCACCTCGTTGGTGCCCTCGCCGATCTCGAGCACCTTCTGGTCGCGGTAGATACGCGAGATCGGGTACTCGTCCATGTAGCCGTAGCCACCGTGGATCTGGACGGCCTGGTTGACCGCACGATTAGACGCCTCGCCGGTGTAGAGCTTCGCGATCGCAGCCTCTTGCGCAAACGGGCGGCCCTGATCCTTCAGCCACGCGGCGCGGTAGACCAAAGCACGTGCGGCGGCCAGCTCGACCGCCATGTCGGCGAGCTTGAACTGGATCGCCTGGAACTTCGCAATCGGCTTGCCAAACTGGTTGCGCGACTGCGCGTACGCGAGCGATAGGTCGTAGGCGGCCTGCATCGTGCCGAGCCCCATCGCGGCGATCGAGATGCGACCACCGTCGAGAATGTGGAGGAACTGCTTGAACCCCATGCCGCGCGGGCCGAGCAGGTTGCTCTCGGGGACGAGCACGTCAGCGAACGTCAGCTCGCGCGTGTCGGAGGCGTGCCAGCCAATCTTGTGCAGCGGCGCGCTCTGCGTGTAGCCCGGCGTGCCGTTGTCAACGATGATCGTCGAAATCTCGTCTTCGCCGGTGCGCACGGTGATCGTCACGCACTTGGTGATGTCCGTGCCCGAGTTGGTGATGAACATTTTCGAGCCATTGATGCGCCACTGGCCGTTCTCGAGCTCGGCGTGCGTACGCGGATTGCCCGCATCGGAGCCGGCCTCGGGCTCGGTCAGACCGAAGGCTGCGAGGCGCTTGCCGGAGACGAGCTCGGGCAGCCACTGCTCCTTCTGCGCGTCCGTGCCATACAAGTAGATCGGCATCGCGCCGAGCGACGTGTGCGCTGCGACGGTGACCCCGACGGAGGCATCGACGCGGGTCAACTCTTCGACAGCGATCGCATAGAGCAGCGTGTCGCCACCGGCGCCACCGATCGCCTCTGGGAACGGAATCCCCATCAGACCAAGCGTCGCCATCTCCTCGACGATCTCGTATGGGAAGCGATGATCACGATCGATTTCCTCCGCGATCGGTCCGATCTTGGTCTCGGCAAAGTCGCGCACCATGGCGCGAAAATCCTCACATTCAACAGGCAGATCGAGATCCATCAGACGCTCCTCGCGAAAGGCGCGTCGCTCGCGCCATGGCGACAAGCATATCGTCGCAGCGCCGTTAGTAGCCTGACACCCGAGTGCGCGTAAACTGCCGCATGTGACTCCCCGGCACGACAGCGACTCTCCGCGCATCGCGATCATTGGCGCTGGCTTTAGTGGCATCGGCATGGCTATGCGTTTGCAAGCAGCAGGGATCAACTCCTTCGAGATCTTCGAGGCCGCCTCTGAGGTTGGCGGCACGTGGTTCCGTAACTCGTACCCGGGCGCCGCCTGCGATATCGCCTCGCACCTGTACTCGTTCTCGTTCCGTCGCAAGCACGACTGGACCAAGACCTACGCGGGCCACGAGGAGATCCTCGAGTACCTCAAGACGTGCATGCGTGAGCAGGATCTCTATGCCAAGACGCGTCTCAACACGGCGATTGAGACAGGCGCCTACGACGACGACACGAGCCGCTGGACCCTGACGACCGCTGCGGGTGAGCAGCTCGAGTACGACGTCGTGATCTTCGGCTGTGGGCAACTCAACGAGCCTCAGCGACCAAGCATCCCCGGCCTCGACGAGTTCCAAGGCGAGGTCTTTCACTCGGCCCGTTGGAACCACGATTACGACCTCGCGGGCAAGCGCGTCGCCGTGATTGGCAACGGTGCGAGCAGCGCACAGTTTGTGCCCGAGATTGCCAAGAGCGTTGCCTCGCTCGCGGTCTTCCAACGCACGCCCTCGTGGATCGTGCCGCGCCGCGACTATCCCTACTCCGAGACGCAGAAGCGCCGCTTCCGCAAGATCCCCGGTGTCGAGAGCCTGCACCGACTCGGCATCTTCTGGTTCAACGAGTCGGGCTTTTTCGCCTTCCGCCCCGGCCAAAAATGGTGGGGGCTGATCCAGGGGTCCGACAAGGCCAAGGAATGGGCAGACGTTGCGCTGCGGCACCTTGAGAGGCAGGTCGCGGACCCCGAATTACGCGCCAAGTTGACCCCCCACTACGGGATTGGTTGCAAGCGGGTGCTGCTGTCGAACGACTGGTACCCGACGCTGCAGCGCGACAACACCGAGCTGGTCACCGATCGCATCACGAAGATCACCGCCGACACGATCGAGACGGAGGCCGGCGCGACCGGTCCGCTCGACGCGATCATTCTCGGCACCGGCTTCGACTCGACGAAGTTCATGTCGTCGGTCAAGATCACCGGCTCCGCTGGCGTCGATCTCGCGACGGCGTGGGCCGACGGCCCGCAGGCGCACCTGGGGATTACCGTCGCGGGCTTTCCCAACCTCTTCATGCTCTACGGGCCGAACACCAACCTTGGCCACGGCACGATCATCTTCATGATCGAGTGCCAGATTCGCTACATCCGCACGTGCATCAAACACATGCGAAAGGCCCGCCTCAAGACGCTGGCGGTCGATCCACAGGCGCAGACCGAATTCAATCGCCAGCT
>JAEMTW010000015.1:0-15174 GCA_016462095.1 Thermoleophilia bacterium | reverse complement strand
TCGCTGCCACCGACCGCCGACGTCTGGGGCTTCGGCGTCCACCATGGCGATCTCGATGTTCGGCGTAATCCCGAGGCACCCGACCTCGACCGCGTCGCCACCGACCGAGTGGTCGCAGTCATGCATCGCTCGGGCCATGGCGTGATGGTCAATAGCCACTGCCTCGCTCTCAACGGCATTACGAAGGACCTCCCGGACCCCGCCGGTGGTCGCATCGAACGCGACGAGCAGGGCAACCCGACGGGTGTGATGTGGGATGCCGCGATCGACTTGATCACGGGGCCCGACGGCGTCAAGACGCTCAACCACGGCCCGAACATCCACATTCCCGATGCGCCCGAGCGGCTCGTCGATGTGCTCTGCAACGCCCAGACGATGCTGCTCAAGGCCGGCATCACGTCGGTGACCGACTGCCAAGTGACTCGCCGCGAGATGGAGACCTACCTGTCGGCGCGCGATGCTGGTCGACTGCAACTGCGCGTCTCGATGCTGACCCTCTCGACGCTGCTTGAGGCCTTGATCGAGCTTGGCCTGCGCTCGCGCCTCGGCGACGATCACCTCGCCTTCGCCGGCCTCAAGCTCTACGCCGACGGCACGTTGACGGGCCTGACGGCCTACTTCGAGAGTGGCTATCGCTTCGATCCGTGTCACCACGGACAGCTCTATCACGAGCCTGCCGAGCTACGGCGGCTGATCCGCCGTGCTCACCGCTTTGGTCTTCAGACGGGGACACACGCACAGGGCGATTCGGCAATCCAGATCGTGCTCGACGCCGTCACCGAGGCGCTCGACGATGTCGAGCGACACGATCATCGCCACCGCATCGAGCACTGCGGCATGCCCACCGACGAGCAGATCGCCCGCATTGCCGAGCTTGGCATCTACCCGATCCCTCAGCCGACGCATCACTATCTTGTCGGCGATGCTCTGGTCGAGGCGCTGGGTGAGAAGGCGAATCGCTACAACCCTTACGGCCTGTTTCGCGATGCGGGCGTGCCAATCGTGCTCAGTTCCGACACCCCGGTTTCGGGTCCGGATCCGCTCGAGGCTGTCTGGGCGGCCGTCACGCGCCAGACCCGCTACGGCTCCACGCTCGGCGGTCCCGAGCTCTGCCTGACAGTCGAGCAGGCGCTGCGTGGATACACGATCAATGGTGCCGCGGCCACGAAACGCGACCATCTCGTCGGCTCACTCGAGCCAGGCAAGCTGGCCGACCTCGTCGTGCTCTCCGACGATCCGTTGGCCTCGACCATCGACGACCTACGCTCGATCCGAGTCGAAGAGACGTGGGTCGATGGCGCCCCAGTCGACTTCGCCCGCCTCTAGCCGCCAAGCTGAATCCCAGCAGTCGCGCAATCCGCTGAGTGACGTTGATACGGGGAGGACACCACAACCGCGCGGATGTCATGTCCTCCCTGCCTCCTCGCACGCATGCAACCCCACGCGATCAAGGGAGGACATGACATCCGCGCGGTTGTGGTGTCCTCCCTGCACTACGAGCCGACCTGGATTGCGCTTGGTGCCCCGACGAGGCGTTGCTAGTCGCCCGACGAGATGGGGACGGGCAACTCGCCAACGCGTGGCAGTTCGAGCCGCTCCCAGATATCCGCGAGGCCAGCGACGAGTGCCTGCTCGTCGGCATCGGTGTGGAGCGGGCTCGTCGTGATGCGAAAGCGTTCGGTTCCACGCGGCACGGTCGGATAGTCGATCGGCTGCACGTAGATGCCGTGATGGTCGAGCAGGAGCCGTGCGGCCTGGCGACACCGCGTCGGATCGCCGAGGATGACGGGGATCAGGTGGCTCTCGGCGGGCAGTGTCGGAATGCCCTCCGCCTCGATCGCGGCACGTACAGTGGCGACGCGACTGTGCAGCGCAATGCGCTCCTCATCGGTCGAACGGAGGTGGCGAATGCTGGAGTGCGCAGCCGCCACGACGACGGGAGCCAGTGAAGTCGTAAAGATGAAGCCCGTGCCATACGAGCGGACGAGGTCGATCAGGCGCGCCGAGCCGGTGATGTAGCCGCCCATCGCACCAACGGCCTTGCCAAGTGTGCCCTGGACAATGTCGATCTCGGACTCAAGGCCCTCGCGGGCCACGATGCCCGCGCCCTCAGGCCCGTACATGCCGACGGCATGGACCTCATCGACGTACGTGAGCGCATCGTTTCGCCGAGCGACATCCGCGAGTTCTGCAATCGGTGCGATATCGCCATCCATCGAATACACGCTCTCGAACGCAACGACCCGCGGCCGCGGTGCCTCCTCGGCGCGCAAGAGCGATTCGAGGTGGGCAGCATCGTTGTGATTAAAGATGCGGACGGTCGCGCCACTTCGACGCATGCCCTCGATCATCGAGTTGTGATTATTGGCATCGGAGTAGATCACGCACTCGGGCAGCACGCTGCCGAGCACGGCGAGTGCGGTGTAGTTGGAGACCCAGCCCGACGAGAAGAGCAGCGCGGCCTCCTTGCGATGCCACGACGCGAGCTCGCGCTCGAGCGCCACGTGCATGCTGGTCGTGCCGGAGATGTTGCGCGTGCCACCACTGCCGGCGCCGTACGTTGCGGCCTCTGCAACCGCCGCGATCACCTCGGGGTGGGCGGCCATGCCAAGGTAGTCGTTCGAGCACCAGACGGTGGCATTCCTCGTCGTGCCGTCCGCCTCGCATAGCGTTGCCTTCGCCGTTCCAGCCACACGCTCGAGCTCCGCAAAGGAGCGGTAGCGACCCTCGGCCTTGAGCCGATCGAGGGCGTCGTCAACGAGGCCGGCGTAATCCACGTCTTGCACTCTACCCCGCCTTGCTGAACGGAGCCTGAGTTACCCCGCCGACCAGGTCGCGAGCGCAGCCCAACCATTGGCTTTCGTCGTCGCGAGGTCGTAGAAGCTGAAGCCATTCGCACCGGCATCGCGAGCGCCACGAGCAGCCGCGTCGAGTCCAGCCGTCGAGAGCCCTCCGGCCAGGCCAGAGATAACGTGGACTGGCAGCGCCGAGTCACCCGTCACCTCACGGAGTTTTGTGACACAGCCGACGGTCATGTCGTACATCTGCTGGGCACTGAGACGCCGTGGTGGATAACACATCGGGAGAAACGCATCCGCGCTGGTGCGCAATGCGTCGTACGGAAAGATCGGCCAGTACATGTTGACGGGGGAAGGCGTGATCGCAGCAATTGCGGCCTTGGGGTAGGTCGCACGAAGCCAGGCAACGAGCGCAGCCGCGCGCTGGGCACGCAGGCTCGGATTCTTGACGTACGTCGCCTCGATATCCACGGCGATTCCATCGACCGCTTCGGTGCCTCCAATCGCCATCGCGGCGGCGAGCCGGCGCTGGTCGACCTTCGGCTTTTGGAAGCCGGGGAGGTACCACGGCACGACGCGGATCCCGGCCGCGTGTGCGAGCACGACCAACTGCTTGAGCGGGGCCGGGTTGACGACGTCGACCTTGCTCTTGGCATTCGCCGTCTCGACGTAGATGACCGAGACGCCCTGTTGCTGCGCAATTGCCACGACCTTGTCGGGCGTCTTCTCGTAGGCGTCCCAGATGTCGATCCAAACGCCGGTGCCCGAGAACACGGCGCCGCGAGCCGGCTCGGCACTCGCGACGGGCGCGAGCAGCCCGGTCGTGAGGGTGGCGAGACAGAGCACGAGGAGAATGCGCACCACCGCACTCTACGCGTCGTCCGGGACGATTAGGCGCCGAGGTGGTCGGCGAGCGAGCGAGCAGCCGCCGTCGCGACGGCCTGCGGGTCGACCGGTTTTGCCGTCTCTGCCGCGTAGGCCAGCAGCGCCTTGCGCGCGCGATGCGAGTGATGCAAGAGCAACCGCGCCAGTTCGTCGCTGTCTTCGGCGGCGAGCGCTTCGATCATCTGGTGGTGCTCGGCTTGGGCCTCGCTCTGCTCTTGCAGCACGCTGACGGCCACCCGCGAGTACGGCTCGATCATCGTCAACACGCGCCCGGTCGCATCGGCAAAGTGCGGCATCTCTGCAAGACGGTGGAGCTCTTGGTGGAAGCTGAAGTTACGATCGGACCAGGCGGTTGCCTCGAGGTCGTCCATCGCCGCGACGAGTTCGCGCAGTGCGTCCACATCTGCCGGCGTGGCCGTTCGCACAATCGCTGGTGCCATGTGGGATTCGAGGAGTGCGCGCAGCGTCCAGAGCTCGTCGACCTCTTCGGGCGCGAGTGCGGTGACGCGTGCACCGCCATCTTCGCCAAACGTGACGAGCCCCTCGGCTGCGAGCGCATGCAATGCCTCGCGGACGGGGATTCGACTGACGCCCATCGCCTCGGCAATCGAGGCTTGGATCAGCGGCTGTCCTGGGGCGAGCATGCCTTGGCGAATGCTCTCTCGGAGCACCTCGGCAATCGCGGGGCGTTGGCCCGCACGACCGCTCTCGATGCTGGCTTCCATGGTCCGCGAGCGAACTCGTTGGCTGGTTTCATTCCCCATTTACATTTAAGTGTATACACTGTATTCTCTCACCGCAAGAGCTGGTTCAACCACAGCAAAACGCAGGGGAGCATTCACGTGAAGCGCATTGGAGTCGATGTCGGCGGCACATTCACCGATCTCATCCTGATCGACGAGGAGGCCGGCAAGATCACTGTCGACAAGGTCCCGTCGACGCCAGACGACCCGGCTCGCGGCGTGGTCGAAGGCATCACGCGCCTCTGCGCCAAGGCCGGCGTGGAGTTGTCGGAGATCGACAACTTGCTGCACGGCACGACCGTCGCCACCAATATCGCGCTGACCCACCAGGGCGCTGAGGTCGGCATGATCACGACCGAAGGCTTCCGCGACATTCTCCACATCGCGCGCCACAAGAAGCCCCTCAACTTCTCGCTGCAGCAGGACCTGCCGTGGCAGGCGCGCCCGCTCGTCAAGCGCCGCCACCGCCGCGTCGTCTCCGAGCGCGTCACCGCGCCCCACGGCGAGATCGTCACGCCGCTCGACGAAGACGCTGTGCGCCGCGAGGTGCTCCTGCTCAAGAGCGCTGGCGTCGAGGCGATTGCTGTCTGCCTCCTGCACTCGTACCTCAACGACACGCACGAGCAGCGCATCGGCGAGATCATTCGCGAGGAGTACCCCGAGGCGTTCCTCTCGATCTCCAGCGAAGTGATCCCGCTCTACCGCGAATATGAGCGCTTCTCGACCGTCGCCCTCAACGCTTTCGTCGGGCCAAAGGTCTCCACGTACGTCGAGCGGTTCGCTTCGGCCATGCACGAAGCGGGCTTCAAGTACGGCGTCCAGCTGATGCAGTCCTCCGGCGGCATGGCGACCGTTGAGTCGGCCTCGCGCCGCCCCGTCAACCTGCTGATGTCCGGTCCTGTGGCCGGACTGATCGGTGGCATCTGGGCCGGCAAGATGGCTGGCTACGACTCGGTCATCACCCTCGACATCGGCGGTACCTCGGCCGACGTCGGTGTGGCTGCTGGCGGCCAGATGCGCATGCGCCACCTGCTCGACACGAAGGTCGGCGACTACCAGGCGATGGTGCCGATGGTCGACATCGACACGATTGGTGCGGGCGGCGGCTCGATTGCGTACGTCGATGAGGGTGGCGTCTTCCGCGTCGGCCCACAGTCGGCTGGTGCCGAGCCCGGCCCGGCCTGTTACGACCGCGGCGGCACCTTGCCAACCTCGACCGACGCCCAAGTCTTCCTCGGCCGGCTGCGTCCCGAACGCGGCCTCGTCGGTGGTGGCCTCGCTCTCAAGCCCGAGTTGGCTCGTGACGTGATGGAGAACCTCGGCCGCGAGCTCGAGATGTCGGCCGAGCAGGCCGCGCTCGGCGCGCTGCAGATCCAGAAGTTCGGTATGACGCAGAACATCGAGGTCAACTCGGTGCGTCGTGGCTACGACCCACGCGATTTCACGCTCGTCGCTGCCGGTGGCGCCGGCCCACTGTTCGCCTGCGACGTGGCGCTCGAGCTCGAGATTCCACGCGTCCTCGTGCCACCGCATCCGGGCATCGTCGCCGCCACGGGACTCTTGGCAACCGACCTCCAACACGAGTTCGTCGGCACCGAGCGCCAGGCCGTCGCGACCCTCGACGTGCCGCGCCTCACGGCCAAATTCGACGAGCTCATCTCGCAGGCCGTCGCACAGCTCGATGCCGATGCCGTCCCCGAAGATCGTCGCCTCCTCCGCCGTCTGGCCGATTGTCGTTACGCCGGCCAGGGCTACGAGGTGCGCTTCGACGTCCCGGCGGGCGAACCCGGTCGGCCCGGCTGGAGCGACGAGCTCGTGCAGGCGTTCCACATCGCCCACGAGGGTGAGTACGGCCACCGCTTCGATGCGCCGGTTGAGATCATCAATATCCGCGTGCTCGGCATTGGCCGGATCGACGAGTTGAAGTGGCCCGAGGCCCCGCAGAGCACCGGCACCCCGGTCCCGATCGAGACGCGCGATGTCGTCTTCGACGTCGACGGCGAGGCCACCACGTGCGCGACACCGTTTTATGAGCGCGAGTCACTCAAAGCCGGCGACAGCATTGCGGGTCCCGCAATCGTCGAGCAGTACGACACGACAACGATCGTGCCGCCGGGCTTCGTCATCGACGTCGACCGCTTCGGCAACCTCGTCATCGACGTCTCCCAGCGCATCGAGGCGCGCCGCACTGCTGGTGGCGACACCGGCCTCGCCGAGCCGATCCTGATGCGCGTCATCGGCGGCGCCTTCAACGCCATCGCCAAGGAGATGGCGGGCGTCCTCTACCGCATGTCGTACTCGTCGATCATTCGCGAGTCCGAGGATCTCGGTGCCGGCCTGTTCGATGCCGAGGGCAACAACATCGCCGAGTCCGATTCGACTCCGATGTTTATGGGCGCGATGCCGAAGATCGTCAAGGGCGTCATCTCCCTGCTCGGCGACGACATCCACCCCGGCGACATCATCCTCCACAACGATCCGTATCTCGGCGCGACCCACTCGCCCGACGTCGCAATCGTGATGCCCGTCTTCCATGAGGGCGAGCTGGTCGGCTTCTCTGGTGCCTCTGCCCACCTGCTCGACATCGGCGGCGCCTTCCCGGGCCTCGCGATCGACCTCGTCGACAACTGGTCGGAGGGCAACATCTACCGTGCCGTCAAACTGGCCGACAAGGGCGTCTGGCAGGAGTCGCTGTTTAAGCACATCCTCGAGAACACGCGCACCCCGACCCACAACCGGGGCGACATCGAGGCGATGATCGCGGCCTGCGAGCGCGCCAAGAATCGCTTTGCGAACCTCGTCGGGCGCTACGGCAAAGAGGCCGTGTTGGGTGCGGCCAACCATTGGATGGACTACGCCGAGCGGATGCTGCGCCAAGAGATCGCCAAGGTTCCCGACGGCGAGTACGGGCCCGAGTACGGCTGGCTTGACGACGATGGACGCAACCGCGGCGAGAAGCTGCCGATCAAGGTCGTCGTACGCATCGAAGGCGACAAGATGGTCGTCGACCTGACCGGCTCGAGCCCCGAGGTGCCGACGGGCTACAACTGCCCGTACGAGGGCACGACGGTCTCGGGCATGACGTTTATCGCCCGCATGATGTTCCTCGACGAGGCGACCTATCCGGTCTTCGTCCCGCAGAACGAAGGCATGCTGCGTCCAGTCGAGGTGATCGCGCCGAAGGGTACGATCTACAACCCGAGGTACCCGCGTGCCTGCTTTGCGCGCTTCTCGCAGGCGCAACGTGCTGTCGACCTCGTCTTGCGTGCACTCGCACCAGTGATCCCCAACCAGGTCACGGCAGGCAACTCGGCGCACATCCACTTCCTCTCCTACTCCGGCTTCGTCGAGGAGGAGGGCGAGTACTGGGTCTACCTCGAGGTCGATGAGGGCTCGTACGGTGGACGTCCCGACCGCGATGCGATGGACTCGGTCGACAACCTGATCGCCAACACCCGCAACAACCCGATCGAGGAGCTCGAGTGGCGCTTCCCGATGCGGACCGATCGCTACGAGCTGCGCGACGAACCCGCCGCGGCTGGCAAGTGGCGTGGTGGCATCGGCATCGTCCGTGTCAACACGTTCCTGACGGACACGATCGTGACGTGCGAAGGCGAGCGTCACGAATCCGACCCGCCGTGGGGCATCTTCGGCGGCCACGAGGGCCTCAACGGTTCGCTCGTCCGCAACCCCGGTCAGGCCAGTGAGGAATCCTGGTACAGCAAGGTGACTGGCTCGCAACTGAAGGCCGGCGACAGCCTCCAGATCACCGTCCCCTCGGGCGGGGGCTACGGCGATCCGCTCGATCGCGATCCAAAGCTTGTGCGCGACGACGTGCTCGACGAGTTCACCTCGCGCGAGCTTGCTGCGCAGGACTACGGCGTCGTGCTCGTCGGTGAGGGCTTCGACCTCGCCGTCGATCTCGAGGCAACCACCACGCTGCGCGCCGCTCGGCGCCAGGCGTAACTACTCCAACCGACCGACCCAGAGAGAAGGACCATCATGGAACTACAGGAGATGCTCGACAAGATCTTCGCCGAGGACTCGGAGCTGTATCAGGCACGGGGCTTCCAGCGCCGGATCGGCTTCGGTACCCGCCCCGCGATCCTCAACATCGATCTCGCCAATGCGTGGACGCGCCCCGACAATGCGTTCTCGTGCGACAAGATGGACATCATCATCCCCGCCATGGAGCGCCTGCTCGACGCGGGCCGTGCGAAGAACATTCCAATCGTCCACACCACGACGGCGTACAAGAAGACGACGCGCGGTGAGTGGAGCGACATGGGCCTCTGGCACAACAAGATTCCCGTCGACATCCTCGAGGAGGGCTCGTACGAGGCCGCCATCGATGAGCGCCTGTTGCGCGATAGCGATCTCGTCATCTGCAAGAAGCGCGCCAGCGGTTTCCATGGCACGTACCTGCAGGGGTTCCTCAGCGCGCACCGCGTTGACACGGTAATCGTGACGGGCGTGACGATGGCGGGCTGTGTCCGCCACACCGTCGAGGACGCAATTGCCTACGGCTTCCGGCCGATCGTGCCGCGCGAGTGTGTCGGCGACCGCGTGGCGGGCGTCGTCGAGTGGAACCTGTTCGACATCGACGCCAAGTTTGGCGACGTGATGGGCGTCGACGAGGTCATCACGTACCTCAACGGCATCGAGCATTTCGACGGCAACACTGTCGTCAAATAGCGCTGCCATGGTGTTTGGGGGGCCATTTGTCCCAGTGGCTCCCCCAAACACCATGCTCTCTTACCCGCTCAAGGCAGGATCAACACCACAGGGCAGCGAATCTGAAGCACCATGGGTAGATACCCGATGCGTAGCTTCGCTTCTCTTCTCTCGCTCAGCCTCGTGCTTGTCGCCGGCATGCTTGTTGCCGGCTGCGGCGGCTCGGTGTTAGGCGACACCGAAACGGCTATTGAGGCAAAGGCTGCCGTAGCCTCGTCGACCGTCGAGGCAGCCCCCGTTGAGGCCGTTGTAGAAACCGCTGCCGCCGCGAGTGAGACGACCGTCGCCACGAGTACCGCCGACAATGTAGGTGCCTGGTCGACGGTGGACGCTGGTGCACAGGTCTTTGCCGCTAGCCTCGACCAGGCGACCCAGAGCATCGCGTCGTGCCATACCGATGCTGCTGCGGGACAGGATTTCGAGAAGTGCGCTGGCGATACGTACACGGCTGTCGCAATGGCGGGCACGACCATGTTGGATTCGATGGCTTCCGTCACAGACGACACCGACGGCTCGTGTCAAGAGGCCCTCACCACAATGAGCGGTGCGATGCAGACGATGGTGACCGACTATCAGCGCGCTGTCACCACGACCGATTTGACGAGCGCCGAGACCCTCGATGCTCGTCTCGGTGATGACGCGCAAGCGTATGCCGAAGCTGCACTCACTGCCGCTAGTGCCTGCTCGAGTTAGCGTGGGTCGTTAGAGCGGCGTTGGTGCGCCAGCCGCGACACGCAGGCGTGGCTTGACCGTCTCGGCGAAGCGGCGGATGTTGGCCTGGACGAGGTCGTCGGGCATGCCGACCCAGCCGAACCGGAAGATCAGCGTGTCGCAGCGCAGCGCGTCGAGGTGCTCCTGCAACTCGGCCACGCAGCGGTCGGGGCCGCCGAGGATGAAGCGCCCGCCGGCCTTCAGTTCCTCCCAGTCCTGATCGAGCGAGTCGGCGTCGGGCATGACCTCGTCCTGCCCCCACTTGACGTACGCCTTGTACTTGGCCTGCAGGTAGGTGCGGGCCTCGCTCTCGGCGCTCTCGTCGTCCTCACCGACGTAGATCTCCTTCATCACGGGTAGCTCGGTCACGACCGGCAGCCCCGCCTCGGCCCGCGCCGCGTGGAACATGGCGGTCTGGCGCACCAGCTCGGCGAGGTTGGCGTGCGGGTTGACGGTCCACGTGTCCGCGACGCGCGCCGCCCGGCGCACGGCCTGATCGGCGTTGGCCGCCAACCAGATCGGCGGGCGCGGACGCTGCATCGGCAGCATCGCGAGACGCTGGTTGTCGAGCTTGTAGCCGTGGCCCTCCGCAGTCACCGACTCGCCCTCGAGCAGGCGCTTGACGACGTCGAGCTTGTCGAGGAACACACGCAGCTTCTTCTCCGGAATGCCGAAGGCGTCGAACTCCTCCGGGCGATAGCCGAGACCGACGCCGAGCACGAAGCGCCCCCCGGTGATGGCGTCGAGCGTGGCCGCGTTCTCCGCGAGCTCGACGGGGTTGAGCAGCGTCAGCAGGGCGATGTTCGAAGCGACGCGCATGTCACCGGAGTCGGCTGCGATCCGCGCCAGCAGCGGCATCAGCTGGGCCATCTGGAAGACCTCGGTGAGGAAGTGCTGCCCGGCGGAGACGAGGTCGAAGCCGAGGTCGCGGCACAGCGCGGTGTGCGCCACGGCCTGGTCCACGATCGTGCGCGGCGACACGGAATCCGGCTGCTGCACGTTGAGGAAGATGCCGATACGGGGCTCGCTCACGGCCCGTGCTCCTTGGTCTGCCGCGGCGGGATGCCGGGGCGGTTGCAGCATAGGCCAGCGGCACCGTCCGATTCATCTCCCGCACGCGCAACCCGTCTCGGCGCGCGGCGGCCGGATCAGCCGTCGATCACGCGGCGCTCGCCGCCCGGCACCAGCGCCATCACCTCGATCTCGATCATCAGCTCCGGTAGGGCGAGCGAGCGCACCTCGACGATCGTGTCCGCCGGGTAGGGCGGTGTGAAGTGCCGCTGGCGCAGGTCCATGATCTTCGGGAAGTGCGCCATGTCGGTCAGGTAGATCGTGACCTTGAAGATGTCCTCGAGGCCTGCCCCACCGAGGCCCAGCACGCGCTCGATGTTCGCGAAGGTCTGCGCGGCCTGTGCGTCGAAGTCACCGGCACCAACGATCTCACCCTGCTCCGAGATCGACGCCTGCCCGGACAGCACGAGGACATTGCCGAGGCGGTAGCCGAGCGAGATGAAGTACGGCGCGAACCAGTCACCGTCGGTGGTGAGGCGCTGGGCGGTGGTGGCGTCGAACATGGTGTCTCCTAAGCGTCGTGGTGACGAGAGCCAACCGTACCGCGGCGCCTGTGTCAACTGCGCAACGGCCGCTCCGGGCGGGCAGGAGGCGTGTCTCGGTAGCCGAAGATCCGGAACATGCCCGAGTTCCACGACCGCACGCCCTCGTATCAGGAGCGTCGCCGCGCCGTGCGTCGACGCCGAGCGACCCTGCTCACCGTGCTGACCGTGGCGCTGACCGTCGGCGGCGTCCTGTTCCTGCGCACCCAGGTCGAGGACGGCACGCGCGCGACCGCGGCGACGGCCACCGCCGCCGCGACGACCGCGGAAACCGTGCCGACCACGACCGCGGACGTCCCCGCCGAGCCGGCCACCGCGGTGGTCCCGGAGCACGTCGGACCGCCCTCGGATCGCACCCGCCTGCGCCTGATTCGCAGGATCACCGGCGATATCGCACCGAAGTCCGTGGCGGCGAGCGGCGCGGGCCTCATCACCGCGCAGAACATGATGTACCGGCATTCGGTGACGGTCTACAGCGCGCGCACGATGAAGCTGGTCGCGACGATCTCCGACTCCGTGAAGCTGGCGCAGTTCGGCATCAAGGGGCATCCGGGTACCTCGCAGGGCGCGCCGGTGGAGGCCGCCTTCTCGCCGGATGGGCAGTACGGCTACGTCTCCAACTACTCGATGTACGGCGCGGGCTTCGGCCCGGAGGGCAGTGACACCTGCACGCCGGAATCGGGCTACGACGACTCGTTCCTCTACCGCATCAACATGGAGAGCCTGAAGATCGACGGCGTCTATCCGGTCGGCTCCGTGCCGAAGGTCGTCAAGGCCACGCCGGACGGCCGCTTCGTGCTCGTCGCGAACTGGTGCTCCTGGGACCTGTCGGTCCTCTCGGCCGAAACCGGCCGCGAGCTGCAGCGGGTGCCGATCGGCCCGTACCCGCGCGGCATCGTCGTCTCTCCGAAGGGCAATGCCGTCTACGTCGCGATGATGGGCGGGACGAAGCTCGTCCGCGTCGACCTCAACACCTGGAAGACGCGCACGATCGAGATCGGCGCCGGCCCGCGCGCACTCGAGTTCTCACCGCAGGGCCGCTACATCTACGCGACGCTGAACTCCGAGGGCAACGTCGCCCGCCTCGACCTCTACACCGGCCGCGTGCTGCGCGTCCAGACGGGTAGCGCCCCGCGCAGCCTGGCGATGTCCAGCGACGGCAAGGCCCTCTACGTCGTCAACTACAACAGCGGCACCGTCTCCAAGATCCGCACCCGCGACATGACCGTCACGCAGGAGCTCGACGCGTGCGTCCGGTCGATCGGCGTCACGTACGACGCGTATCTGGCCCGGGTCTGGGTGGCTTGCTACGGCGGCGAGCTCCTGGTCTTCAACGACCGGTAGTACGCTACGTACAGCCCGAGGGAGGAACAATGGAGACAGTCGCATTCACCCGTATGGAAGACGGCACCGCCGAGGACTACGCACTCCTCGATCGCGCCGGCGAAGAGCACATGGCTGGCATGCCTGGCCGTCTGATGACTGCCCTTGAGGAATTGAAGGTGTCGTTCTCGGGCTATCAGGTGACGCGCTACGAGCATTCGCTGCAGTCTGCGACCCGCGCCTATAACGATGGCAAGGATGAGGAGTACGTCGCGATGGCGCTGCTGCACGACCTCGGCGACGAGCTCGCACCACTCACGCACGGCGAGATGATGGGCGCGATCCTTCGACCGTACGTCCGCCCCGAGCTGGTCTGGATCGCCAAGCACCACGGCGTCTTTCAGATGGTCTACTACGCGCACCACTCGGGTGGCGACCGTAACGCTCGCGATCGCTTCAAGGACAACGAGTGGTACGACGCGTGTGTCGAGTTTTGCGAGCAGTACGACCAGAACTGCTTCGACCCGACCTTCGAGAGTCTGCCCGCGGCGTTCTTCGAACCGATCGTGCAACGCGTCTTTGCCAAGCCGCGCTATCTGACGGGTGCCGAGTTGATCTAGAACCGGCGCGTCAGCGCACTCTTGCTCGCTCCACGTGTGATCGCGCATGCGCGATCGCTTCCGGAAGCGACGTAAACAGATGGTTCTCGAGGGGTAGGCTCTCGGCCCGCCGACAACCAATCACCGCCGCGCCCGCATGGCCTCAGCAGACGGCTAACACCTACCGCGCTGCGTACTAGATGATGAGAGCAATGGAACCACCGCCCGAACACCCCACGCCGACGCCCCGCAGCAGAATTCCGCTCGGCCGCGCAGCGTTTCTCGGCACCGTTGCCGCCGGCGTTGGGGGCATTGCCTTGCTCTCGCGCTTTGGCGGTGGCGTCGGGTCGTCACTCGCGAGCCTCGGCGACAACCTTGGAGTCGCGGCAATCGTGCCGACCGGCGGCTGGCGCATCTACAACGTCCAAGACCCGATGCCGACCTTCGACCCAGCGACCTACTCGCTGACCATCGACGGCAATGTCGAAAACCCCGTCACGCTGACCTGGAGCGACGTCCAAGCGACGGAGATGGTGACGGAGGTGTCCGACTTTCATTGCGTGACAGGCTGGTCCGTCTACGACGTCCACTTTCGCGGCATCACAGCGCAGACGATCCTCGACCTCGTCAAGCCGCGCGCAGAGGCCCAACACGTCAACTTCCAATCACTCGAAGAGCCGTACTTCGACCAGTTGACGATGAAGCAATTCAAGCTGCCCAACGTGATGCTCGCGACCGAAATGGACGGCAAGCCACTCACGCGACCACACGGCGCACCGATGCGACTCGTGATCCCACAGATGTACGGCTACAAGGGCGTCAAGTGGCTCAGCAAGATTACGTTCGAGAACGAGCCGACGCTCGGATACTGGGAGACGCGCGGCTATGACGCGGACGCCTGGGTCGGCAAAGATGTCTCCCACTAGTCCGACCACGGAGCAGCCCCGACTGATCCGTCGCTTCTCGAGGCCTCAGCTGCTGGCCCACCTCGTCGTCGCAATCACGTTCTTCGTGATGCTCTGGACGGGCGCCTGCCTCTACTCGCCGGCACTCGCCGAGGTGATGAACCGCCCCTCCGCCAAGTATTGGCACCTCGTCTCGGCAATCGCGCTCGGCGTCGGCCTGTTGGCGATCATCGTCCTGCGCCCGCGATCAATCGGGCAGGTCGTGCGCGAAGTCGATACCTTCGACGACAACGACCGCCTCTGGTTGCGTGGCGGAACGAAGCGCCTGTTCGACCATAAGGGGGCACCCGAGCAGGGCTGGCTCAACGCCGGACAAAAGCTCTTTACCTCCGTGACGAGTGGCTTGATGGTCGTGCTCACCATCACCGGCTTGCTGCTCTGGCTCGGTGAGCAGAACACGACGTATCGGTTTGCGGGCACCGTGGACGTGCACGACCTCGCCACGCTGCTGATTATCGTGCTGACCTGTGGCCACCTCTACCTGTCGCTGATTAGTCCCGCGACGCGAGCGGCGACGCGCGGCATCGTCACCGGCAGCGTCGATCGAGAGTGGGCCAGACAGAACCATGCGCGCTGGGTCCGTGACATGGAGGAGCGAAACGAGTAGAATTGCCCTGACCGTACAGTCAGGAGACGTTCGATCGCCAGGTCGAACGGATGGAGAGGGCGGGCCCGATGATCGATTGCGACGTGCATGTTCAAATCACCGACGTGGAGCAGATCCTCCAATTCGTCGAACCAGTCGAGCGCGAATGGTTTCGCAACGAGAGCTTTACCCTTGGCCTCCCCGCCTACCCGTGGCA
>JAEMTW010000160.1:538-4727 GCA_016462095.1 Thermoleophilia bacterium | reverse complement strand
TCAAGGGCCCGACGATTCGACGTGGCGCGCGCATCGGTGGCGCTGTCTGCATCCTGCCTGGCATCGAGATCGGCGAAGAGGCCTTCGTTGGTGCCGGCGCGGTCGTCACCCAGGACGTGCCTGCTGGCAAGGTCGTCGTCGGTGTCCCCTCGCGCGTCCTGCGCGACGTGGCCGACGAGCAGCTGCGCCGCAACGGCGGCTGAGAATCTAGAGCCGCGATGGATGTCGCTCTCGCCGGGTTTCTGACGGGCCTCTCGCTGATCGTCGCGATCGGCGCGCAGAATGCCTACGTGCTGCGGCTGGGCCTGGCGCGTAACCACGTGGGTGTCGCCGTCGCGATCTGTGCGGGCGCAGATGCGCTGTTGATCGCGATCGGCGTCGGTGGTCTCGGCACAATCGTGCAGGCCCACGGCGACGTGCTGACTGCAATCGCACTGATTGGCGGCGCCTACCTGCTCTGGTTTGCGTTCCGCTCGTTTCGCAGCGCACTCCACCCCGAGGTGCTCTTGCCATCACAGCAGGAGCCACAGGCCGTCGCCGCCGTCGCCGTGGCCGTGCTCGGCTTGACGTTCCTCAACCCCCACGTCTACCTCGACACGATCCTGCTGGTCGGCACGATCGGCGCCTCGTTTGGTGCGGATCGCTGGTGGTTCGCACTCGGTGCTGCCATCGCCAGCGTCGTCTGGTTTAGCGGCCTCGGCTTCGGCGCCCGACTGCTCTCGCCCCTGATGGCTCGGCCGGTTACCTGGCGCGTGCTCGACGCGGCAATCGGCGTGGTCATGCTGACGATCGCGATCGTGCTCGTGCGCTCGGCCGTGCTCTAGCTAGTCCGCTACGGTGAGGGACATGTTCGAACTCGAGACTCTTCCCAACGGCGCCCGCATTCTCAGCGCCCCGATGCGCGACGCAGCCAGCGTCGCCGTCGTCATCTCCGTCGCCTCCGGCTCGCGCTGCGAGCAGCCCGCGTCGGCAGGCATCGCCCACTTTTCCGAGCACATGCTGTTTAAAGGCACGGAGCGCCGCCCAACGGCACGCGACATCTCGGCCGAGATCGACGGCATCGGTGGCGAGTTCAACGCCTTTACCGGCAAGGAGATGACTGCGTACTACGTCAAGTGCGCGGCCGCCGACGCGCCGACTGCCCTCGACGTCCTGTCCGACATGTTTCTCCACTCGAAGTTCGATGCCGAAGAGCTCGAGCGCGAGAAGGGCGTGATCGTCGAAGAGATCAACATGTACACCGATACGCCGCGCGACATCGTGGGACAGGTCTACGACACGGCGCGCTATGGCGACTCGCCGATTGGTCGCCCGATCATCGGCACCAAGGAGACGGTGCGGGCCGCGACGCGCGAGACGTTTACCGACTACCTGAGCACGTGGTACAAGCCCGAGCGCATCGCGATTGGACTGGGTGGCGGCGTCTCCGAGAGCCTCGTGGCCGAGGTGCGCGAGCGCTTTGGTGGCCTCGCCGCCGAGAGCACGCCCGCGCTGCCCGAGACGATCGTGCCCCCGATTGCCGAGCCGATCGTGGCCGTCGAGCAGCGTGAGGGCGACCAGGCCCACATCGTGCTGGGCGTCGATGGGCTGCGCACAGCGGACGAAGATCGCTACGCGATGGCTGTCTGGCAGGCCGTCATCGGCGGTGGCATGTCGTCGCGCCTCTTTACCGAGGTCCGCGAGCGACGTGGCCTTGCGTACTACGTGTTTGGCCGCAACGCGAGCTACAGCGACACGGGCTCCTTCG
The DNA here is from genome assembly GCA_016462095.1 of Thermoleophilia bacterium. Classification (GTDB taxonomy): domain Bacteria; phylum Actinomycetota; class Thermoleophilia; order Gaiellales; family F1-60-MAGs149; genus F1-60-MAGs149. The sequence goes on along the minus strand of JAEMTW010000160.1, from coordinate 2,980 downwards.
CCGTGCAGGCTGGCGTCGATATCAACCGCGCCGCGCTTGCCGTCGAGGTGATCGCCGACGAATTGCGTCGCATGGTTGCCGAGCCGATCCCGGCCGACGAGATCGCCAAGGCCAAGCGCTACCTGATCGGCCACACCGTCCTCAACCAGGAGGACCCGGCCGGTCGCATCTTCTTTGGTCTGCGTCGCGAGCTGCTCGACGATGGCTGGGTCGACCTCGACACCGTCATCCGTGGCATCGAGGCCGTCACGATCGAGGATCTGCTGCGTGTCGGCGAGCGCGTCGTACGTCTCGACCACGCCGTGCTGGCCGCCGTTGGTCCGCTCGACGATGTCGAGGGGTTGCGCGCTGCGATCGGCGCCTAGTTTTAGCACCCGTATCAGAGCCTAAATCTGGACGCCGGGTAGACTGCCGCTGTGGAACTTGCAGACGATGTTGCGCGAATGTTCGCGCGGATGGATGCGCTGATCGACGAGTTGGCGGGTTCGACGCCGCGCATCGACGCTCATACGCACCTCGGCCTCGACGAGGACGGCATGGCGCAGACGCTCGAAGAGCTGGTCGGAAACCTCGATGCGCACGGAATCGAGCGCGCCGTCGCCTTCCCGCTGCACGACCCTGACCGCGGCGAAAACTACACCGTGCCGAACGATCGTGTGCTCGAGTGGGCCGCACAGAGTAATGGTCGCGTTGTCCCCTTCTGTCGCCTCAACTTGACGGGAGATCCACTAACGGAGGCGCGCCGTGCGATCTCGCTCGGCGCCCGCGGCATCAAGCTGCACCCCCGCGCGCAGGCCTTCAGTGTGGACGACAAGCGCCTCGACCCGATCTTCGCGATTGCCGCCGAGCACAAGCTGCCGATCCTGATCCACGCTGGACGCGGCATGCCGCCAATTGGCGATCAGCTGGCGACCGCGGCCGAGCGTCATCCCGACGCGATCTTGATTCTCGCCCACGCTGCGATCGTCGATCAGGACCGCATCGCGAGCCTGGTTGCTGGGCGCCCGAACGTCGTCTTCGATGCCTCGGCGTGGAGCCCCGTCGATCTGCACGGCCTGCTGACGCGCGTGCCGCCCGAGCAACTGGTGTGGGCGTCCGACCTGCCCTACGGCACCATTCGCGAGAGCCTCTTGGCAACGCTCGCCGTGCTGCTCGAGGTCGGTGCCAGCCGCGAGGTGACGGCCGCGATCGTTGGTGGCACGATGGACCGCCTCCTCCGCGGCGAGCACGCCGAGCTTTCCACAGCCCCAATCGCCCCGCGTGAGCGCGTCGTCAACTTGGCCCGCCAGCGCGTCGGCGGCTACCTCGTCGCCCTCTTGCCATCGATCTGGCAGCGTCGTCCCGACTACGTGGGCCACTTCGGTCTCGCGGCCGCGGTCTGCCGCGACGATGAGGGCGAACTTGGCTCCGTCGCCGAACTCATCGTGCTCGCCGAGGCGACGTGGACGGCTGCGCTGGAGCGCGCCGACCCAGAACGCCCTACGCTCGACGATGTCCGAGAGACGTTCGAGCTTCTGCTCGCCGCTTGGGTCTTTGCTTATTCGCCCGTTACGCAGCGCCGCTGGGAGGCCCTCGCATGATCGCCACTGTTGTACTCGCCGCCGGACGCTCCGAACGCTTTGGTTCGCCAAAGCTCCTCGCCGAATGGTGGGGTCGCCCACTCGTCGAGCGTGCACTCGAGATCGCTCCGCCCGGGCTCAAGGTCGCCGTCATCAGCACGCCAACGGCCAAGCTGTTGCCACTCTTCCAGGCCCATGGCTTCCAGTGCATCCGCAATCCCAAGCCGGCTCAGGGCCAGTCCTCCTCGCTGCGGCTCGCGCTCGATGTGATGCCCGCCGAGGTCGAGGCAGTGCTCGTGCTGCTCGGCGATGCGCCGGCTGTGCCAACGACTGTTGTCGACCGCGTGCTGACGGCCTACCGGCGCCTCAACTGCGCCGTCACGGCCTCGTACGAGGACCGCACCGCTCCTCCGGTCGTGATTCCCCGGGCCGACTGGGATCGCATCGCCGCGACGGGTGACCGCCCGGGCGAGGCACTCGACCCCCAGCCAATCGACATGAGCGATCTGCTCAGCGGTGGCGAGGACGTTGATACCCCCGAGGATCTCTTCCGCCTGGCCGCCTTGCGTGCCGGCGTCGAGTTGATCGAGCCAATGAGCACGTCCGAGCTCGACTCGCGCCTCGACGATCCCGAGCCCTTCGCGGTCCGTCTGCGACGCCGAAAATCGGCAACAGTCGAGCGCCCCTCGGTGACACCCCTCGCCCTCGAGAAGCTCGCGATCGAGCATTTCCGTGGCACCGAGGTGATCGCCCGCGTGGGCGACGAGTACGTCGGCCTGCTCGGGTAGGACACCACATCCGCGCGGTTGTGATGTCCTCAGGTGGGATATTCGCTCGCGCTGGGGGGACATGACAAACCGGGGTTTGTGGTGTCCCCCTGCAT
>JAEMTW010000160.1:0-528 GCA_016462095.1 Thermoleophilia bacterium | reverse complement strand
GATCACCCCGCATCGTGGGGAGGACATCACAACCGCGCGGATGTGGTGTCCTACCTGGATCGCGAGCGGCCCTTGATCACGCGCCGTGGTCGTGCCTTCCCTACCCCGGAGCGCTCCCTACGCTAGCAGGCAGCGTGCTTCTCAAGCAGCTGCATCAGCTCGACGAGGAACGCGTCTCGTTGCCGTTGCAGATCCGCGATGGAGCGGCCGGCGGCCTCGTCGTCGCAGCCCGCGACCATCTTGTCGCGCAGCTCTTTCGTCAGCGGCGGCGCCTCGAGGCGCGTCCACGGTTCGAGCAGCGAATCGCCGAAGTGGTCGAGCATGTGGCCCATGCCGCCCTCGCCACCCGCCAGGTGGAAGGTGAGGCCGACGCCCATCTGCGCCCAGCGCACGCCTGGGCCATAGACCAGTGCGACATCGCATTCCTCGACCGTCGCCTCGTCGTTGTCAACCATGTGCAGCAGCTCGCGCCAGACGGCGTCTTGCAGTCGATTGGCAACGAAGCCGGGCAGCTCGTTGGAACAGCGC
>JAEMTW010000014.1:7269-18558 GCA_016462095.1 Thermoleophilia bacterium | reverse complement strand
AATTCCGCGCGAGCACGTTGGTGCTGGGGTCGAGGACGGCTCGCCGGCTCGCCTCGTCGACCCTGCGGCGCGGGCTCTCGTGCTGCAGGCGCGGATGGCTCTCGATTGGTTGGCTGTGCATCGGGACGAGGCGATTGCCCTGCCCGGCGCGGACGGTGCGACGTTGCTCAGTGGTGTGTTGCCGGCCGGTGCGATGGCTGTCGAGTTCGCTGGTGGGGTGGCCATCGGTGGCTGCGCCGTCACGGCCGCCGGCGACGTCGTGGTCTTTGGCGCCGACGAGGGTTCTGTCGTGCCGGCGATCGCCGACGGGATCGTGCTGCTCGTCGCTACTCCCCGTACCGGGGTGGTGATCGAGTCGTCTGAGCGCGATCGGCGCTGGGCCGCTGCCTGTCGGAGTGGCGTGCAGGTCGACGAGGTGACATGGGGCGCATTGATGGCGATTGCGAATCTCTACCTCGTGCCCGAGGCTGAGTGAGGCTGCTGACTGACCAGTCAGTAATGCTCTATAGTGCCGGTATGGACAGTCGTCACGTTGCCCTTCCCGCCGACTTGTACCGATCGCCAGCCGCCTACGAGAGCGAAATCGACAGCGTCTTTCGTCGCAGCTGGGCCTGCGTCGGGCGCGCCGAATATGTCGCCGAGCCTGGCGCCTACTGGGCGACGGATGTCGCGGGCCAAAACATCGTCATCGTGCGCGACCACGACGGCACGTTGCGGGCCTTCCACAATGTCTGCCGCCACCGCGGTTCTTTGCTCTGCAACGCTGGCACCGGCACACTGAAGCGCGCAATCAAATGCCCGTATCACTCGTGGGCCTACGCGCTCGACGGCGAGCTGATCGGCACGCCGAACGTGAGGCCCGACGAGATTGATCGTTCCGCCTACGGTCTGCTCGACATGCCGGTCGCTGAGTGGCAAGGCACGCTCTTTGTTGATCTTGGTGGCCAAGCCGGCTCGTTCGACGACTACCTTGCGTCGCACGACGACGAGCCACTCACGATGGAGCGCTTCAACCTCGGCGCGCTACGCATTGCGCGCACGACGACGCGCGAGGTCGCAGCCAACTGGAAGATCGTCGTCGAGAACTACCGCGAGTGCTTGCACTGCCCAACCGTGCACCCCGAGCTCGTCGACATGGTGCCGACGTACCGCTCGGGTCGCATCTCTGATGGCGCGCGTGCCGACTACGGCGTGGGCCTCAAGGAAGACGCAACGGCATTGACGTTGACGGGCACGAGCACGGTGCCGCCACTGCCGGGTCTGACGGAGGAGGAGGGACGCTCCGTCTACGGCGCGTATCTGTTTCCGAACTCGATGGTCGACATCTTTGGCTCGTATGCGAATATCACCACGCTCTATCCACGCGGGGCCGACAGCACCCTGATCGTCACGGACTACCTGCTGCCGCCCGACGTGTGCACCGACGTCGCGCTGTCGGACGGCATCGACGGCCTCGTCGAGTTTATGGAGATCGTGATCGCACAAGATGCCGACGTCGCCGAGCGCGCCCAACAGGGCATCGTCTCGCGCGCCTTCGTCCAGGGCGTCTATCCCGAGAAGGACGACCCGCTGCACCAGTTCAACGAGCGCTACCGCGCGCTCGTTGCCGAATCCGGTTCGACGCTGTCCTCGATGTAGGGGTGCGCTACCGGGAGACCCGGCTAGCAGCAACCCACGTGAAAGCCTGCATCGATCCGCTCGGCGTGGTGTGGAGCTCGTGGCGTTCTTCGATAACCGCGAACGTGGGGGCCAGAAAGTGCACCAAATCGGCCGCGCTGTAGCGCGTGACGGGTAGGCCAGAGCACTGCTCGGGCCCGTCGGGCGCAAAGGTCCCGAGGATCACGCAGCCACCGGGTGCCACGCTCCGCTCCAGCAATTCTCGATAGGTTGCGACGGCCTCGCCAGACAAGAAATGGAGGACGGCACGGTCGTGCCAGAGGTCGTAGCGGTGGGCTGGCTGCCAGGTTAGTAGATCCTCGGCAATCCACTCGACGCCCGCAGCGTCGCCAAGGCGAATCTGGCTCACCGCGAGCGCAGCCGGCGAGAGGTCGAGGACGGTGAGGTCGGTGTAGTCGGCCGCGAGTAGGTGATCGACCAGTCGTGAGGCACCGCCGCCAACATCAATAATCGCGGCATCATGAGGAATTTCGAGCAGCTCGACGAGCGCGAGCGTCACGGCGGGCTCGGCCTGAAACCAGCTGACGGCAGCCGACTCGCGCGTGCGATAGACGCTGTCCCAGTGCTGAAATCGATCAGATGTGGGCATCAGCGAAGTCTAGCCGCCTGCAATAGCGCCGGGGAGGCGGTGCTGATCTACGACGCGACGGGCTCGGGGCGCCAGACCGTCGCCGACGCCTCGATCACGAGTTCGTCGAAGCCCTCGCCGCCCGCGTCGATCATGTCGAAGAACTGGCGACGTTGGCGAGGAGCCCAAAACTTGTTGAGGTGCTCGGCGATGCCAGCCACACCCTCGTCGTGATGCTTCGAGTGGAAGAACGTGGCGATCTGGTTCGCCTCGCGGATCATCTTGGCCTCAGTCGCCATGAATCAGCTCGCCGTCATGCTCGATGCGACGGGACTGCTCGGCCTGCTGGTTGTACTCCTCTTGCCAGTTCGAGCGACCCGTCGCCAAGGCAACCTGCACGGCCGTGACCTTGTACTCGGGGCAGTTTGTGGCCCAGTCCGAGAAGTCGGTCGTGATCACGTTGACCTGAGTGTCGGGATGGTGGAACGTCGTGTAGACAACGCCCGGAGCGACGCGCTCGGTGACATCTGCGCGGAGCGAGGTCTCGCCGGCACGCGAGGCGAGGCTGACGAGGTCGCCGTGGTTGATGCCACGCTGCTCGGCGTCGTGCGGATGAATCTCGAGGACGTCTTCCTCGTGCCAAATGACATTCGCCGTGCGGCGCGTCTGTGCACCGACGTTGTACTGCGAAAGGATGCGGCCCGTGGTGAGGAGGAGCGGGAAGCGTGGGCCCGAGCGCTCGTCGGTCGCCACGTACTCGGTGTTGATAAACCTACCCTTGCCGCGCACGAAGCCCTCGATGTGCATGATCGGCGTGCCCAGCGGCGCCTTCTCGTTGCAGGGCCACTGGACCGAGCCGACCTCGTCGAGATGGTCGTACGAGACGCCGGCAAAGCTTGGCGTGGTGCGCGCAACCTCGTCCATGATCTCGGACGGATGCGTATAGGTCCAGTTGAGGCCCATCGCGTTGGCGATGCCCATCGTGACTTCCCAATCGGCAAAGCCGTTCTTGGGGGCCATCACCTTACGGACGCGGTTGATGCGACGCTCGGCGTTCGTAAACGTGCCGTCCTTCTCGAGGAAGGTCGAGCCTGGCAAGAAGACGTGCGCATAGTTGGCCGTCTCGTTGAGGAACAGGTCGTGGACGACAACGCACTCCATCGCGGCCAGACCGGCGGCGACATGGTGCGTATCAGGATCGGACTGGAGAATGTCCTCGCCTTCGATGTAGATGCCCTTAAAGGTGCCCTCGACAGCGGCATCGAGCATGTTCGGAATGCGGAGGCCGGGCTCCTTCACGAGCGTGACGCCCCATTCCTCTTCGAAGATGTTGCGGACGTCTTCGCCCGAGATATGGCGGTAGCCAGGCAACTCGTGCGGGAAGGAACCCATGTCGCAGGCGCCCTGCACGTTGTTCTGGCCGCGCAGCGGATTGACACCGACGCCGGGGCGACCGATGTTGCCCGTCAGCATCGCGAGGTTCGCAATTGCCATCACGGTCGTCGAGCCCTGGCTGTGCTCGGTGACGCCGAGGCCGTAGTAGATCGCGCCGTTGCCGCCCGTGGCGTAGAGCCGGGCCGCACCGCGGATCGTCTCGGACGGAACACCCGACAGACCCTCAACAACTTCGGGGCTGTGGCGCAGGTCCGTGACGAACTCCATGTACTCCTCGAACTCGTCCCAGTCGCAGCGCTCGCGAATGAACTGCTCGTCGTAGAGGGCCTCGGTGACGATCACATGCGCCATCGCTGTGATGACTGCGACGTTCGTGCCTGGCTGCAGTGGCAGGTGGAACTGCGCCTCGATGTGTGGCGTGCGCACGAGCGCGATCTGGCGCGGGTCGAGAATGATCAGCTTGGCGCCAGCGCGCAGGCGCTTCTTCATCCGCGAACTGAAGACCGGATGGGCCTCTGTCGGGTTGGCACCAATCAGCACGATCACGTCGGTGTGCTCGACCGAGTCGAAGTCCTGGGTGCCGGCCGACGTGCCGTAGGCCTGGCCGAGGCCGTAGCCCGTGGGGGAGTGGCAGACGCGGGCGCAGGTATCGACGTTGTTGTTGCCAAAGCCCTGGCGGACCAGCTTCTGGACGAGGTAGGTCTCCTCGTTCGTGCAGCGGCTCGACGTGATGCCACCGATCGAGTCGATGCCGTGCGTCTTCTGGATCGAGGCGAAGCGGTCGGCGACGAAGGCGTACGCGTCGTCCCACGAGACTTCGCGCCATGGCTGATCGATCGAATCGCGGACCATCGGCTTCGTGATGCGATCGGGATGGCTGGCGTAGCCATAGGCGAAGCGACCCTTGACGCAGGAGTGGCCACGGTTGGCTTTGCCGTCCTTGAACGGAACCATGCGGATCAGCTCGTCGCCGCGCATCTCGGCCTTGAAGGAGCAGCCGACGCCACAGTAGGCGCAGGTTGTGACGACGGAATGCTCGGGGATGCCGATCTCGACGACCGACTTCTCCATCAGCGTCGCGGTCGGGCAGGCCTGGACGCAGGCACCGCACGAGACGCAATCAGAATCGATAAACGACTCGTGTGCACCGGCCGAGACGCGGCTCTCGAAGCCGCGACCCTCGATCGTCAAGGCAAACGTGCCCTGCACCTCTTCGCAGGCGCGGACGCAACGCGAGCAGGCGATGCACTTCGACGGGTCGTAGGTGAAGTACGGATTCGACTCGTCCTTCTCCATGTAGCGGAAGTTCGACTCGCCACGCACCTTGGGGGTGAAGTGGTTGGCGTCGACGTTGTAGCGGACGCTGCGTAGACCGACGACGCCGGCCTGCGTCTGCAGCTCGCAGTCACCGTTGGCGGCGCACGTCAGGCAGTCGAGCGGATGGTCGGAGATGTACAGCTCCATCACGCCACGACGAATCTTCTTCAGCTTCTCCGTCTGCGTGTGCACCACCATGCCGGGCGTCACAGGCGTCGTGCACGAGGACGGCGTGCCGTTGCGGCCGTCAATCTCGACGAGGCAGAGACGACACGAGCCAAACGCCTCGACCATGTCGGTGGCGCACAGCTTCGGAATCTCAATGCCAGCCTCCATCGAGGCGCGCATGATCGACGTGCCCTCGGGCACCGTCACCTCAAAGCCGTCGACGTTGAGCGTGACCAGCGTCTCCGAGGTGGAGGCTGGTGTGCCGTAATCGATCTCGCGAATCAGACTCATGGGGTTCTTCATCGGGTTCTCCTACTCGGCCTTCTGCGCAGCAGCGGTGGGCTTGAGATCAGTGCGGAAATGGGTAATCACACTCATGACGGGATACGGCGTAAAGCCACCGAGCGCACAGAGCGAGCCGAACTTCATCGTCTCGCAGAGGTCGGTGATCAGGGTGATCTGCTCGTCGATGTCGGCACCAGCGGCGATCTCGTCGAACGTCTCGACACCACGCGTCGAGCCAATGCGGCACGGCGTGCACTTGCCGCAGCTTTCGATCGCGCAGAACTCCATCGCGAAGCGCGCCTGCTTGAGCATGTCGGCCGTGTCGTCGAAGACGGTTACGCCGGCGTGGCCAATCAGGCCTTCCTTGGCGGCGAAGGCCTCGTAGTCGAACGGCGTGTCGAACAGCGACTGCGGGAAGTACGCGCCGAGTGGGCCGCCGACCTGGACAGCCTTGATCGGGCGGCCGCTATGCGTGCCGCCGCCAATCTCGGTGACGAGCTCGCCAAGCGTCATCCCGAAGGGAGCCTCGAACAGGCCGCCATGCTTGATGTTGCCGGCCAGCTGGATCGGAATCGTGCCGCGCGAGCGACCAACGCCGTACTCCTGATACTGGGCTGGGCCCTCAGCGAGGATGACGGGCACCGACGCGAGCGAGATGACGTTGTTGATCACCGTCGGCATGCCAAAGAGGCCCTTGTGTGCAGGCAGCGGCGGCTTCGAACGAACCACGCCACGCTTGCCCTCAATGCTGTTGAGCAGCGAGGTCTCCTCGCCACAGACGTAGGAACCGGCACCAACACGTACCTCGATCTCAAAGGCCTTGCCCGAGCCCAGCACGTCGGCGCCGAGCACGGTGGCGGCGCGCGCCGTGGCGATCGCCTCCTCTATCGTCGCGATCGCGTGCGGATACTCGGAACGAATGTAGATGTAGCCCTTGGTCGCCTCGGTCGCGAGACCAGCGATTGCCATACCCTCGATCAGGACGAACGGATCGCCCTCCATGATCATGCGGTCGGCGAACGTGCCAGAGTCGCCCTCATCGGCGTTGCAGACGATGTACTTCTGCTCGCCCGCCGTGTCGAGCACGGTGCGCCACTTGATGCCGGTCGGAAAACCTGCGCCACCACGGCCACGAAGGCCCGAGTCGGTGACGGTCGTGACGACGTCGGAAGGGGTCATCACGATCGCGGCCTTCAAGCCAACGAGACCGCCGTGGGCCTCGTAATCGGCAAGCGAGACGGGGTCGGTAATGCCGCAGCGCGCGAAGGTGAGGCGCGTCTGGCGGGCAAAGAACGGAATCTCCTCAGTGGCACCGAGTGCGAGTGTGTGCGAGCCGCCATTGAGGAAGTCAGCATCAAACAGCGAGGCGACGTCGGCGACCGCAACGGGGCCGTAGGCAATGCGGCCAGCGGGCGTATCGACCTCGACGAGCGGCTCAATCCAGTGCATGCCACGCGAGCCGTTGCGCACCACGCTGGCGTCGAGGCCGCGCAAGACAATCTCGTTGGCGACGGCAGCCGCAACTTCGTGTGCGCCGAGCGCAATCGCGGCGGCGTCGCGAGGGACGTAGATGCGGACGGTCATGCCGTCACCTCGGCGACCAGAGCAGCAACCTTGTCGGCATCGATGCGACCAATCACGCGCGACTCGTCGAGGATCGCGGCCGGAGCACAGGAGCAGAGGCCCAGGCAGAAGATCGGCTCGAGCGTGAGTACGCCATCGGCGGTCGTCTCATGAAAGTCGATGCCAAGGTTGGCCTTGATGTCGGCGGCAATCTGGTCGGCGCCAAGCGATTGGCAGGCCTCGGCGCGGCACAGCTTGAGTACGTGCTTGCCAGCGGGCTCGCGGCGAAAGTCGGGATAGAAGGTCAGCGTGCCGTGAACCTCGGCGCGGGCGATGTTGATGGCGTTGGCGATCACCTGCACGGACTCCTCGGGCACGTAGCCAAAGGAGTGCTGAACGGCATGCAGGATCGGCATCAGCGGACCTTCGAGGTGCGTGTACTCAGCGGCGATCGCCGCGGTGCGCTCCTTGATATCGCTGGCTGCTGCCATCAGACGTTCGCCTCCGGGGCTCTGCGGTGGGGGCACTCCGCACGCACACAGTATTGCGCGGTCGAAAACCCTGTACCAATCAGAAGAACCTGTTGCATGATAGGCAAAGACTATCTAAAAATGGGAAAACGACGATTCGGGATAGTCGAAACGTGTCTGGTAGGTCGGAACGCGACATTCTGGGCCCGGGCCCAAAATGTCGCTAATGCACCGCTTGACCGCGAGCAATCCGATCGAGCGTGCCCTCGAATTGCGTGGCTAACAGGTCGGAAGGAGCGAGTTCGCGCATCTCTTCGAGGCGGTAGCGCTCGACGCGGGGCTCGCCCGCACCGGCCTCCTGCAGAGCGGCAAGACGAGCGGGTTCGCCAAGCCGACGATTGCGATGATCGTTGTGCATCAGCTCGAATTCCTCATAGGAGCACTCGGTCGTTTCGAGATAGCCGGCCGCGATTGCGGCGGCGACGAGTTCGCTGCCCGTCGTCGTGCGCTCGACGACGATGTTGACTCCAGGGGCCTCGTTGTGGGTCGTCTTGCCATCGGCATCGAGGATCCAACCATCAGGAGCCGAGATGTCTGCGAGTTCGCCGATCGCATCGGGGCAGATCTTGCAGCGCCATTGTGCGTCGTAGCGCCAAGGCGCATCACGATCGAACCAGGCCTGCCGGTACGTGATGTCGAAGCGCCGGTCGCCAGCCTCCACGCGCGTTGGCCCGGGCCAACCCTCACCGCGGAATCGAAACAGCGTCACCTCGTCGGGCTCAATGCCGTGTGCCTGAGCAATGCTCTCAGCCGTCGTCAGGTTGGGCACGCCCCCGCAGAAAATCGTCAGAAGATACGGGACCTGGGTTTCGACGCGCGGATCATGACGCGCAAGATTGCGGATCGCAGTGATATCGCACGGCTTACCGATGACGGCAAACCGCTCGTCCGCATCGAGCAGTTGCTGTACGTGCACCAACGGCGCGGCCGGGCCGTAGCGCGACTGCGCCGCCACCAGCGTGCTGTCACCCGGTCGCGAAATATGCGCGTCCGTCAGCATCGGCTGGGTGGGGGAGGTGCGCACATGCAGCACCGCAGTAACCCTGCCCGAATCGAGCAAGAACTGTCCAAGCGTGGTCAAGACGCCACCCGCGGCAGCCGTAAATCGCACCTGCGGGTCCGCGGCCCAACCACGCTGCATTCCTCGCAGTGGACCCCAAATCGGATCGAGCGTGGTACCCGCTTCGAGCGTCGCCGGATCGGGGCCAATTGCGGTCGCACCAGGACAGACATCGACGAGCAACGCATCCTGTTCCGGCGAAAGCGGGTCGCCAAACTGCGGACGCAGATCGCCACGCTCCGAGAGCGCCATCGTCAGCTGATGAGGCGCGAGTGAGGTACAGATGCCACAGCCAACGCAGAGCCCACCATCAACGACATCCTGCAGAGTCGTGGGCTGGCCGCTCATCCGAGCACTATCGTAGCCCGACTAGAAGAGGTCGCCCGGGCCACCATCGTCGATGCCGTCGAGTCCCTGATCAGGGTCCTCATCGATGCCGTCCCACTGATCCATCGCATCGCTGGCACCACCGCCACCCCATTCGCCGGAGTCGACACCACCAAAGTGTTCGTCTGCGACATCGTCGAGCGGGCCACTAAAGACCTGCACCGAGAGGTCTTGACCAGCGGCGAGGAGTGCCACCGTTGTGAGGCCACGACCAAGCTCGCCGGTCCGCATCTCCTGCGCAAACGGTGCGACGCCAGACCGAATCGCCGTGCACGCCTCCTCGGCCAACTCGGGCTGCACATCCAGCCAGCCGCCTTCGATCGAGTCGACGCCATCAGCGCCGCTCTCGAACTCTGCCAGCCACACGCCGCCACCCTGTGTCCACGTTCGAATGTTCATGTCTGCTTTCCGCCGGTCGTGATGGAGTATCTCAAGACACGCAACAGCATGCCGATCGCTAGTCCGATTTGCGTGCTTGGACGGCCGCGAGGAGCGCTGCTTCGACACGCGCCTGTCCCTGCTCGACGAGCAATTGGACCAGCTCCGGCTTACGCAGCGAGCTACCCGATTCGAGCCCAAGCTCTGCCTCGAGTTCGGCGACCCACAACGCCTGTGCCAGCAGGTAGGTCTTCGACTTGTGTGGATCGCGAGCCGCACGCAAGTACTCAAGGGTCACCACACCATCCGCATCATCGGCCACCCAGATGCCCCACCACGGTGGCAAGCCCGCGAGCACTCCGGCGAGATGCTTCTGCTCCGTCACCATCACGAGGTGGCGAAAGCGACTGCGAAAACGGCGCTTCTGACCAGGCAGGCGCTTCAGCGAATCCTGCGCCGACTTGATCTCAATGCCCGTCAGCACACCATCGAGCATTGCGGCCATGTCGATACGACGATCACCAAACGTCACCTCATCGACATAGCCGATACCGGTGGCGTCGAAAACGGCGTGGAGGTGGTTACGGATTTCATTGTCATGCATCGCTGGTCCTGTCGGGGCAGCTTGGCATGGGCTTACGGGGGACACCACAACCGCGCGGATGTCATGTCCTCCCTGGTTGATCGTATGAACATTCATTGCGCTGCTGCAGGGAGGACATGACATCCGCGCGGTTGTGGTGTCCCCTCTGCGAAACTCCAGCCATGGCTGATGAAGAACGCATTCCCTTCGCTTGGAACGACCACGTCAACGCGTTTGAATCGATCGCGGTTCTCGTTGGCGAACTTGTCGGCAGTGGCATGCGGCCGGCGGCGGCGTTCGAGCAGGCCTGGATCGACGTCGATGTGCCAGAGGACTATCGCGACAAGTTCTGGCGCGTCGCCGTCCCGACGATCGCCGAGTACGCAATCCAAGAAGGCGGCGTGCCCAGCCTTGCCGGCGTCGATCTGTCCGAGATCGATCTCGAGGAGGGCGACCTGCGCGGCTTCGACTTTACGGGAGCGAATCTCGCGGGGGCATACTTCGCCAAGGCGCTGCTCGACGGCGCCAACTTTACGGGCGCGGATCTGACCGACACCGATTTTGCCGGTGCCAGCCTAACCGGCGCGATCATGCCGGACGGGTCACTCCATTCCTAGCAGCGGTGCTCGGGTGGCCTAGAAGTCGTCGTCGTCTTCGTTGCCGTACGTAAACTCGTTGTACTCCTCGGCAGACAGCGCATCAATCGCGGTGTCGTCATCGAGCGGATCCGGAGCGAGTGGGACGAGGTTGTCTTCGTCGCGTTCGTCGGGCTTCACGGTTGCCTCCTGTGGCGAGAGTGTGGGCGAGATCGATGCTGATCAAGATAATTGTGCAGACAGCGATCCCGATGATGATGCGTTGAGTGTCCATGGTGCAGCGTCGGCGTCATCCACCGCATGCTTATGGGTGCACCCCCGGTCGTGACCAAGTCGTTACCAATTGCCGCTCCAGCCAATTCTACGGCGCAGGCGTAGCGAGCACTTTGCCCGGGTTCATCAGCCCGAGCGGATCCATCGCATCCTTGATGCGGCGCATCATTGCCATCGTCTCCGCATCGTGCTCGATCGGGAGGAAGCGAACCTTGCCCGACCCGACGCCGTGCTCTCCGGTGCACGTGCCCTCCATCGCGATCGCGCGTTGCACGAGGCGATCGTGCAACGCCTCGGCCGCCTCGACCTCCTCGGCACTGGTCGGATCGACCACGATCGTGAGATGAAAGTTGCCATCGCCAACATGGCCGACGATCGGTGCAAACACGCCAGAACGATCGAGGTCGGCGCGCGATTCTTCGATACATTCGGCCAACCGCGAGACGGGCACACAGACGTCCGTCGGCATGCCACGACAGCCTGGGCGTAGAGCGATCGTTGCCTCGTAG
>JAEMTW010000014.1:4553-7259 GCA_016462095.1 Thermoleophilia bacterium | reverse complement strand
GTTGTCCACTCGTAGCCCTCAGCGCCATGCGCGGCGACGACTTCGCCGAGCGCGGCGGCATGCTCCTGCACCCCCGATGTCGAACCGTGTAGGTCGATAAACAGCGTCGGGCGTTCGGCCATTGGCAGCTGCGAACGCAGCACGATCGCATGCATCGTGACCTCGTCGAGCAGCTCGATCCGCGCAACGGGGAGGCCCATTTGGATCGTCTCGATTGCGGCCTCAACCGCATCGCGCACGGTTGGGAAGTTTACGACCGCCGACGCTGTCGCCTCGGGCAGCGGATACAGCTTGACGGTCAACTCCGTGATCACACCGAGCGTGCCCTCCGAGCCAATCAAGAGGTGTGTCAGGTCGTACCCGGCCGACGACTTGCGGGCCCGCGAGCGCGTGCGCATGATCTCGCCGTCGGCCGTCACGATGGTCAACGACAGCACGTTCTCGCGCATCGTCCCGTAGCGCACAGCAGTCGTTCCCGATGCGCCGGTGGCAGCCATGCCGCCGAGGGTTGCATCGGCACCCGGGTCGACGGAGAAGAAGACACCGTCCTCGCGCAGCCGCGCCTCGAGCTGGCGGCGCGTCACGCCGGCCTCGATCGTGGCGTCGAGATCCTCTGGACGCACCGCGATGATGCGGTTCATGCGAGTCAGGTCGATTGAGACGCCGCCGTGGAGTGGTGTGACGTTGCCCTCCAGCGATGAGCCAACGCCAAAGGGGACCATCGGTACGCGGCGCTGATGGCAGACGCGAACAACGCCCGCGACCTGCTCGGTCGTGGCGGGAAAGACGACGGCGTCTGGCAACACGGTCTCGTGTGCCGATTCGTCGTGGCCGTGCCGGTCGAGCTCGCTTGCCGAGGTGGTGACGTGTTCTTCACCGACGACTGCGGCGAGTGCAGCAACGAGTTCGGTCGTATCGCTCATAGGCGAAAGCGTAACCGCGCAGCGGCGAGGTCTTCGGGTGTGTTGACGTTGAACAACGCATCGAGGTCGGCCGGGACGAGTCCAGGCAAGGCCAGCAGGTCGGCTTCGTCAAGGATTCGGCTAGCGATCCGGTCGGGCAATGCGTTCGCGCCGCGCACGCCTTCGGCCAGCAAGGCCGAGACTGGCGTCAGCACCGACGTGCGATAGACCGCGGCGAGTGGGTGGCGGTGTCCGTCAGAAATCGGCACGACGGCATCGAACTCGTCCGTCAGTGCAGCAAGCAGTCCGCGGACGAAGGTGGGATGGAGGAGAGGCAGATCGACGCTCGCCACGAAGACCACGTCTGCGCGATCGCCGATCGCGATCAACCCCGATTCGAGACCACGCAATGGTCCCTCGTCGGCGACGGTATCGTGGACACACTCGACTCCGCTGGGTAGTTCGGGCAGCGCTTGACCGACGGCAGTCACGGCCACGACCGGAGCAGCACCAGCCGCGCTCAGAACGTCGGCGACATGAGCAGCGAGCGGGCGCCCAAACCACTCGAGGTCGGCCTTGGTTGCGCCCATGCGGGTCGAAGCACCGCCGAGCAAGAGGATCCCGCCGGTCTGCATTACGCGTCGCCGCGGCAGACCGCGGCAAAGCCGGTGCCAATGCCATGGCCAATTGCCGTCGCCGAAGCGTCAGCATCGCGCGCATCGCGCTCGAGCCGATCGGGGTCGACGCCGTTACGAGCGAAGAAGGCGGCCGTCTCGGGGAGCACCGTGCCATCGAAGTCGCCGCGGATCGCACGTGCCAGCGCATCCGCGAAGAAGATGGGAGTCTCGGGATGACACTGAAAGGCCCACGTCTTGCCGTGCCGCAAGGCCTGGATGCTGGCATCCGTCTCGATCAAGACGGTCGAA
Organism: Thermoleophilia bacterium; assembly: GCA_016462095.1. GTDB lineage: Bacteria > Actinomycetota > Thermoleophilia > Gaiellales > F1-60-MAGs149 > F1-60-MAGs149. Next base: position 5,431 of record JAEMTW010000014.1, on the reverse strand, counting down.
TCGGCTGGTGCAGTAAAGGCAAAGGCGTGCGCGTGGAAGCTGGAGTACGTGGCCGGAACACCGCGTAACAGTGGGTCGGTTTGCGCGGCCGGCAACGTCCGAACATCGTTATATGCAAGCTCGTTGTCGCACTTGTAGACATCGCCGCCGAGGACTTGAGCGAGCAACTGTCCACCGAGGCAGACGCCAAGCACCGGCAGATTTTCTGCCAGAGCCTCTTCAATGGCACCGCGCGCGCGGTGTACCACCGGATCGTCATCGATCGGATCGGCGAGTCCGGGCAGCACGATCAGGCCGTCATAGCCGGCCACTGAGGGCACATCGTTGAAGGCCATGTGCGTGTCGAGCTCGGCGCCGGTGCCGTAGAACCCGTCACCAATCCGACCGAGTCCTTTGTCGACGTCGTTCTGCACGACGAGAATGCGGAGGGGGGAGCCATGCTCGCTCATTGCGGCAGGCTATCAGCCACTGCTAGGGTCGGCAGTATGAAAACGTGCTGCGTGATCGGTGCAGGCGTCGCGGGACTGACCGCGGCGGATAGTCTCGCCCAGCGTGGCGTCGAAGTCGTCGTTCTCGAGGCGCGCGATCGTGTGGGTGGGCGCGTCTGGTCGGACCGGCTTGAGGGTGGAGGCCTCGTCGAGCGGGGCGCCGAATTTATCACCGCCGGCTACGACGCGACCGACGCGATGGTCGAGCGACTTGGCCTCGCCTACGCAGGCATGGGCATTCGCTATCCCGACCGCGCCCTACGCCCCGATCCCGGCATCGACCGAGCCGAGGCACTGCGCGTCGCCGCGCTGGTTGAGGCCGCCGCGGCCGACGCTGGTGCGGACGCGATGGCGACCGACATTCTTGATGCGGTTGTTGAAGACGCTCGC
>JAEMTW010000014.1:0-4543 GCA_016462095.1 Thermoleophilia bacterium | reverse complement strand
CGCGAGCTCCTCGCGAGTCGCGCGCAAAGCGCCTCGTCTGTGGCACTCGAACTGTTGCCGGCCGAACGTCTTCGGACAATCGGCCACCTGCTTGATGACGGCGAGACGCGGCGCGTCGTTGGTGGGAATCAGCAGCTCGCACTGCGCCTCGCGGAAGAACTCGGGGCTGCGGTGCGTCTATCGACGCCCGTGCTGCGGATTGAGCATGGCCCGAACGGTGTGCGCGTCCACACAGCAGACGACGTGATCGAGGCTGATGCGTGCATCGTCGCCGTGCCGCTGGCCGTCACCGAGCAGATTGCGTTTGATCCACCACTGTCTTCGGAGCGCCGTGCCGCGATGGCGGCAATCCCGATTGGGCAAGCCGCGAAACTCGCGGTCCCCGCTGATGAGCCCGTAGCGGCTGCGGCGATTATGTCGACGCCCGGCCGCTTTTGGGCCTATGCGTCGCCCTGCGATGAAGTCGGTGGCACGGTCGTTGGCTCGTGGGCCGGTGCCACGCCCGTGCTCGACCTGCTCGAAGTCGACGAGGGATCGACGGTCTGGGCCCGCGAGATCCGGGCGCTCTGGCCCGAGTTGCCGGCACTCGATGTTGACGCCGCGAGCATGACGGTCTGGCGCTCCGACCGCGAGTGGACCGGTGGGAGCTACTCCGCCGTCACTGGCATCCCCGACGACCGTGATCGACACCCGATCGGCGATGCAATTGGACGCCTCGGCTTCGCAGGCGAGCACACCGCACCACGCGATTGGACTGCCACCATTGAAGGTGCGATCCGTAGTGGTCAGCGGGCAGCAGAAGACATCCTCAGCACACTTGGAGAAGAGCAATGAGCAAGGCAATTCGACTCGCAGCGACGGACCTCGACGCTGTCGAGGCGGTCCTGGAAGATGGTGCGCTGGCGAAGACGGTCGAGCGCCTCAACTATGGCGGTGGGCTCACGTCTGGCGTTTGGGAATCTGAGGCCTTCACCTGGGAGACGGAGGGGTATCCCGTCGACGAGACTTGTGTGATCATCGAAGGCACGATCGAGTTCCGGTATCCCGACGGCTCGGAAGAGACGTACGGACCGGGCGAGGCGTTCTCGGTCAAAAAGGGTACGCCGCTGACGTGGCACCAAGACGGCCTCGTGCGTAAGTACTACGTGATTCGCGAGTCCTAGCGCCTGAGCGTTAGACGAACGGCGCGCGTTCGCCGGGCAAATCGATTGGGTTCGACCAAGCCAAGCCGCCGTCGACACCGACCAATTCGACGCGACCCCACGTCCAAAACTCGGGCAGCTCGAAACGGGCCTCGACGATGCCGCCCGCTTCGAGCGCCACGACTTCGCCGCGATAGTCGCGGAGGGTGTCGCTCGCGTTGACGCGGCAGCCATCCCAAGCGCCGGACCGCAACGTCACGGACGAGGCGGGAGAACAGCGGACCACGACATGATCGCCATCGACGTGAACCGCGTGGAAAGCAGGGCCGGTTGTGGCGTAGAAGGCGCCTGTGCGGAGGGCTTCCATGACGGCCGCGCGCGTCCGCTCCTGCACGAGCACCATCGTCCAGCCGAGTCCAGCATCCGAGCCCGACGGATCGGCAGCATGATGCGCATCGTCGGTGCCAAGGCCCGACGCGCAGCCACCAGCCTGGAGGACAGAGTCCCACTGCATGTCGGAGAGCCCCGTTCCCTGGGCCTGATTCGACGACCCATTCCAGATTTCCAGACCCGATAGGGCCGGAGCGCTGAGGTAGTCAGCGGCAGTCAACGTGCTCCAATGCGGGTGGGCAAGAAAGGCAACGCCGCCCTGCGTGACGATCCAATCGGCACACGCGGCGATCGTTGGGAAGGCCTCACGCGGCTCGGGCAGCTCGTCGATACCGAGCGCCAGTACCTCGGCCTCGAACGGGGCACGATCAAGGTGCGTCGACAACTCGCTGCCCGGGATCATCAGCATGTGCTCCGACTCAGCGAGCGTGATTCCCCAATGGTCGGTGATCACCAACACGTCACAGCCCAGAGCCGCGTAGTGCTCGACGAGCGCGGTAGGTGCGGGCCAACCATCCGATTCGGTCGTATGACAGTGGAATTGGCAGCGCAGCCACTCACCCGATTGCTCGAAGAGGCTCATTAGATTCGAAGGTAGCAGGCGACCGCCGCTGCGCAAGTGGGATGCGGAACGATCGCCTGCCCTCTATTCTGTAATCCAATGGCAAACGACATCACCCAGGTTTCGCTGGCCGAACAGGCCGATGCAGAACGCTCGTGCGCGGACGTCACCACTGGCGAGGCGCGCTATCTGATGGCGCTCTACGACATGCAGCGCGATGGCACGACGGGCGATACCTCGCAGGCGAGCCTTGCCCGTCATCTCGGTGTGTCTGCCCCGACTGCGCTCGAGATGCTGCGCCGGTTGCGTTCGCTCGGACTGGTCGAGGACAAGTCCGTGCACCTGACGCCCGCTGGTGCGAGCGCCGCGCTGGTGCTCAGCTCGCGGCGTCGTGCTGCGCTCGCGATCATGCAAGACGTGCTCGGGTTGGAGGGCGAGGATGCCGAACACGAAGCGGCTTGGCTGGCGGCCAGCTCGTCCCCGCTACTCGGGCGGCACCTGATCTCGTGGCGCGCCCACGGACACACCGGCTCCTAAGCGCGGGCGTTAAACCGTTGCGGTCGCAGCAGCGGCCACACGCTTGGCGACCTCTGCTCTGACGCGCGGCGCGACTTCGTTGCCGAGTAGCTCGATGCTGCGGAGCGTTGCCACATGGTCTGTTAGATCAGATACGTAGGCGGACATTTTGGGCCCGGGCCCAAAATGTCCGCCTACGTTGCGCATCATGAAACCACCCCTCGCGAGGCCAATGGCCGCCTCAGCGTGACGAATACGTATTCGTCACACGCGCGTGACGCGTGTGTCACGCGCCGAGAGTGAGGGTTGCCAGGACGTCAGCAAATTCGTCGACGATGCCGGCGTGCTCGGGCTTCATGAGTGTCGAGCGCAGCACCGTCACCGTTGGCTGGTCGGCTTCGAGACCGAGGTCGGTGGCGCTGACCACGAGCTTCGCAACATGCCAGCCACGCTCGGCGAGCTGTTGGAAGGCGATGTCAGTCGCCACGCTGACGGCGCTTGCAGTCGTGCGGGTTGGGTGCCAGCAGACGATGTCGAGGTCGGGCTCGAGCACGAGTGTCCAGCCGTCGAGCAGGCGGATCTGTGCGGCGAGTGCGAGGGCGGCTGAACGAGTGCTGGCGAGGTGGCTGCCAAGCCCGTCGCGCGTCAGTGGCACCGCGCGCAGTGTTGCCCAAAGCGCTGCCGCGGCCGCACCTGAGCGCGAGCATTCGAGACTCAGTTCGCCCGGGTGGAGTTCGTCACTCGTGAAGTAGGTGTAGGGCGAATCGTGGTTGTAGAGATGGCCAATGGCAGGATCGCGGAAGACAATGCAGCCGCAGCCGTAGGGCTGGAGGCCGTGCTTATGAGGGTCGATCACGATCGAGTCGGCGCGGGCAAGTGCATCGAAAGGCGCACGCGCTACGCCTGGCGCATTGCCGTCGGCGAGGATCGCGAAGAAGCCGCCGTAGGCAGCATCGACGTGCAGGCGGGCGTCGTACTCCTCGCAGAGGTCGGCAATGCGGTCGACCGGGTCGAGCATGCCGAGCCCCGTCGAGCCAAGCGTCGCGACAACGGTCCCGACGCCACCTTGCTGGAGGCGCTCTTCGAGTGCTGCCAGATCGAGCGTGCCGTGGGCTGTCGCCGGGACAGTCTCGTGTCGTGCGCCGACGACCTCGGAGATGCGTGCGTGCGTGTAGTGCGCCTGCGCGCTCGACAGTACGACTTTCTCGGGGTGCAGACTGCGCGCAACCCAAAGTGCCTCGAGATTCGCGATTGTGCCCGACGCCGTCAGATGCGAGAGGTGCGTCTCCTGGTGCAGCATCCGTGCGATCTGATCGACGGCCTCGCGCTCGAGGTGCGCGGTGGCCGGTCCGCCATCGAAGGCGTGGTTGTTCGAGTTGAGCAGCATTGCCATCGCGTACCCCGCCCACGCCACCGGATGCGGCGGCTTGAGCATCTGCCCGAGGTACTGGGCATCTGCAAACGGGTACGACTGGCCGAGTCGGTCTGCCAACGCAGCGAGCGCTTCGACCCACTCAGCTGGCGGCTCGCCGCCGTCGTGCGTCAGTGACGCGAGCGGCAGCAATTCGCCGCCACGCCGATGAAGACGAGCGATCTGGTCGGGTGGAAGCTGAGGCTCAGACACCACCGTCATCGTACGGCATGCGACATTCTGGGCCCGGGCCCAGAATGTCGCTTCGGCCAGATCAGCGGCCGTCGCTTGGCTCTCGTTCGGTCGCGGCCTGTAGCATGGCGCCGTGACTCCAGCGATTCCAGATGACGTTCGTGCACGCGACCTTGTCGGGTATGGATCCGAGCCGCCGCAGTTCGGTTGGCCGGGAGGAGCGACGGTTGCCGTCAACCTCGTCGTGGTTTACGAGGAGGGCTCCGAGTCGTCCGTGCTCTGGGGTGACGAGCGCAACGAGGGCTGGGGCGAGTGCGCGGGGGAGGGCCC
>JAEMTW010000013.1 GCA_016462095.1 Thermoleophilia bacterium | reverse complement strand
TACGAAGACATCGCCGCTCGGCGATGTCTTCGTACGACAGGCGATCGACCACGTTCTTGAAGGGCGCCGTTGGCACTCGATCGACGGCGAGATGCGGGCACTGATTCGTGGCGAGTGGGGTCGCCCGCCGGCTCCCGTCAACCCTGAGGTGCTCGCACTTGCCGAGGCCGGTAATGGTGGTGCCTCGTCGATGCCCGTCCCTGCCGATCTCGAAGGCGCTCGCGCCGAGGCCGGCGAACTCGCAACCAGCGAGGAAGAGCTCTGTCTCGTGGCGCTGTTCGGTGAGGACACGCTGCCACTGCTCGAGCGTCTACGTGGTCGGCATAACGCGATCACGCCAGGCGCTACAAACGAAGAGGACGATCGCATCCGCAGCCTCGTCGAGGTGCTCGAGGAGACCGGACTCGGCGAATTGACCGTCGAGGAGAACGGCACGCGTATTACGCTGCGCCAGCAGAGTCAGGTCCAGCACGTTGTGGCCGCGCCGGTTGCCACCGACGCACCCGAGGCCGCGGCAGCGCCGACCGGCACGCAGATCACAAGCCCGATGGTTGGCACGTTCTACCGCTGTGCTGCTCCCGGCGAGCCTGCCTTTGTCGAGGTTGGCACCACCGTGGCCGTTGGTCAGGTGCTGTGCATCCTCGAGGCCATGAAGCTCTTCAACGAATTCAAGGCCGAGACCGCTGGCACGATCAAGAAGATTCTCGTGGAGGACGCATCGGCCGTTGAGTATGGCCAGCCGCTCTTCGAGATCGACCCCAGCGGAGCCTGAGGCCACCGGTGCTGCGTCGCTGCCTCGTTGCAAACCGGGGCGAGATCGCCGTCCGGATTATTCGGGCTTGCCGCGAGCTCGGTATCGAGTCGGTCGCCGTCTATTCGACCGCCGACAAGGACGCGATGCACGTGCGTCTCGCCGATCGTGCGGTCCAAATTGGACCGCCCGCTGCGGCTGACTCGTACCTCCGTGTGGACCAACTCGTCTCGGCGGCATTGACGACGGACTGCGATTCGATCCATCCCGGCTACGGCTTTCTGGCCGAGAGCACCGAACTGGTCAAGGCCTGTGCCGAGCACGACCTGGTCTGGATTGGTCCCTCCGCAGCGGTTATTGAGACGATGGGCGATAAGGCGGTTGCGAAGGACACCATGCGCAACGCTGGCCTACCGCTCGTGCCTGGCTCGGCTGGGCGCCTGTCGGGGCCAGAAGAGGCCGCGATTGTGGCGGAAGCGGCGGGCTACCCGGTGTTGCTGAAGGCCGCAGCGGGCGGTGGCGGCAAAGGGATGCGCCTCGTGCACGGCCCCGACGAGGTGCGCGACGGCTTCCTGGCTGCGAGCACCGAGGCCGAGGCCGCCTTTGGCGATGCCGGCATGTACCTCGAGAAGGCTGTCATCAACGCGCACCACATCGAAATTCAAGTGATGGGCGACGGCGAGGGTGGGGGACTGATTCTTGGCGAGCGCGAGTGCTCGATTCAGCGCCGGCACCAGAAGCTGATCGAGGAGTCGCCCTCGCCTTTTCTCGCCGCCGCGACGCTAGAGACCATGAAGGCCGCCGGCGTGGCCGCCCTCAAGGCGCTCAAGTATTCGGGCGCCGGGACGATCGAGTTTCTCGTCGGTGAGGACCAGTCGTTCTACTTCATGGAAATGAACACGCGGCTCCAGGTTGAGCATCCCGTCACCGAGCAGGTCGCTGGCTACGACCTCGTGCAGGCGCAGTTGCTCGTCGCCGGCGGCGAAGGCGTGCCACCATGGGACGGTGAAACACGTGGCCATGTGATTGAGTTCCGTATCAATGCTGAGGATCCGATGCACGGTTTTCGCCCGGCGCCAGGCCGGATCGAGAAGTTTCGACCACCACTTGGACCAGGCATTCGGATCGACACGTTCGTCGAGGATGGCGCGACCGTGCCGCCGTTCTACGACTCGATGATTGCGAAACTGATCGTGACCGCACCGACGCGCGAGGCTGCACTCAACCGTGCCGCTCGAGCACTCGACGAGTTCGTGATCGAAGGCATTCCAACCACTATTCCACTGCTTCGAGAGATCGTCGACGAGCCAACGTTTCGTGCGGGCCGCTACACCACCACGTATATCGATGAGGTTGGCCCGTCGTTGGCCACCCTCGGGGAGGCCTAGGAGTGGCCGCCGCTGCAGAGGTTAAGGACACCGATGGCTCGCGCCGACAGTCGCGTCGCGCCGCCGTGATGCTGCTCTACCAAGAGGACATCACGGGGTATCCAATGGAGCAGATCGTCACGCAGCACGAGGTCGACGCCGCGCGCCCGTTGCCCGCCTACGCACGCTCGCTGATTGATGGTGTTCACCTGCACCGCGTTGCGCTTGATGAGGAGATCGACGAGCGCGCCGACGGTTGGAGTCTCGAACGGATTGCCCCGGTGGAGCGGGCTGTGCTGCGCGTCGCCCTGTTGGAACTTGATCAGGACGATCCGCCTGCTGCTGTCGCAATCGCGGAGGCAGTGGCGCTGGCCAGTCGCTATGCGTCACCCGAGGCCGCTGCGTTCGTCAACGGGATCATCAGTGCCGCGGCCCGTACGCGCGGCAAAGGGCGGTAACCTCCGGTTGATGAACGACGTCGACCCCTTTGACGAATTGGTTGTGCGGCTCGAGACGGCTCGCACGCGGCTCGACGGCGTCGAGACGCCCGACGATGCCGTAGCGGCCCTCGAGGAGCTTCAGGAGACAGCGCGACAGATCTCCGCCGAGATCGATCGTCGCCGTCGCGCCCTGTCGGATGAGCGTGGCGATGGAAAACTCGACCTCCTCTGATCCCACGGCGATCGCGCGGCTCGGCGCGATTGCTGAGGCAGCGCTCCAGGCCTCCACCGGTGGCGCGATCGGCACGGATCCCGACCTTGCACCGTTTGCGGCGGCACTGCGCTACCCGCTTGCCGCGGGTGGCAAGCGATTGCGACCGGTTCTGCTCTTGGCAACCGTCGAGGGGTTGGGTGGCGATGTCCAGGCGGCACTCCCGAGTGCCTGTGCCCTGGAGCTGATCCACACCTTCTCGCTGGTGCACGATGATCTGCCGGCGCTCGATGACGACTCGCTGCGCCGTGGCCTACCAACGACACACATCGAGTTTGGTGAGGATGTCGCGATCCTCGTTGGCGACGGACTGTTCGCGCTCGCCTTTCGTCTGATCGCGGAGGCGAATGAGACGCCTGCTGAGGTACGGCTGGCAGTTCTGGCTGAGCTCGCCCGGGCAACGGATGGCATGGTCCGAGGCCAGTACCTCGATCTTCGACCGGTTGCCAACCCCGACGAGGCCTGGTTGCGGAAAATGTGTGGTCTCAAGACGGGCTGCCTAATTGAAGCCGGCGTCACGATGGGGCTCGCGCTGGCTGCCGCGGATACCCAGACCACGGAGTCCTACACGGCGTTTGCGGCCGAGCTCGGTGTGGGGTTTCAGATCGTCGACGACGTGCTCGATGCCACGAGCACCACCGACACGTTGGGTAAGACGGCGGGCGCAGACGTTGCAAACGAACGGAGCACGTTCGTCACCGTCTTGGGTCTCGACGAGGCGCAGGCTGCCGTTGAGCGCTCCTGGCAGAAAACGGAGCGCCTGCTTGCTGCGCTCCCTGGCAACCCCGCAGCGCTCGCGGCAATCGCCAAACGTATCTACCACCGCGATCGCTGAACATGGCCGATCGTCCTGCGCGCGAACGGCTCGACCAGGCATTGGTAGCGCGGGGTCTCGCGCCGACTCGTTCGAAGGCACAGGCCTACGTCTTGGCCGGGCTCGTGACGATCAATGGTGAGCTGGCCCGTACGGCAGGACAGGCTGTTCAGACCGACACGGCGATCGTGGTGCAGGATCTCCCTCGCTTTGTCTCCCGCGCAGGTGACAAGCTCGACGGCTTCTTGAGCTACCTCGAGTGGGATGTGACGGGCGCCGATGTGCTCGATATTGGGGCGTCGACCGGGGGCTTCACGGACTGTCTTCTGCAGCGCGGGGCTGCACGAGTGATCGCGGTGGACGTTGGCTATGGGCAGCTCGATTCGAAGTTGCGTAATGACGAGCGCGTGACGGTTATGGAGCGCACGAATGCGCGCAGTCTCGATGCGGAATCGCTCTCCTACGCGCCAGACCTGATCGTCGCTGACGTCTCGTTTATTTCGCTTCGCCACATCCTTGGGCCTGCGTTTGCGAGTGCTCGAGCGCCCTGGCGGGCAATCGTCCTTGTCAAGCCACAGTTCGAGGCGTCGCCCGGCGACGTTGGCAAAGGTGGCGTGGTGCGCGATACAGCGGTAAGGAGACAGGCAGTTGCCTCGGTCGCCCGCTACGCTTTAGATCTCGGCGCGGTACCTCTGATCGCCCGCGACTCCGGGCTACCGGGTCCCGCCGGAAACCACGAATATCCCCTCGCCATCGTCTCTCACGACCACCCCCTCGCCCATGACTCCAACTCCAACCCCGACCACATCGCCCTCGAGGCAGTCCACGATGTCTAGCGTTCGCCGTGTCTTGCTGGTTACGCACGACGACCCCTCGATTACGCGGGCGGTTTTGCCGACCCTAGCGACGGTAATCGCAGACCGTGGTGTCGAGCTGGTACTCGGTGAGGAAGAGGTTGCGAAGCACCCCGACCTTCAGCCCGTCAGTGTCGATCGCCCCGACGAGGTCGACCTCGTGCTCGTCTTGGGTGGCGACGGCACGATGCTGCGTGCGCTGCACCGCGTGATCGGTCGCGCGATTCCGTGCGTTGGTGTCAACTACGGCACCTTCGGCTTTCTGACGACCCTTCGCGCCAACGAGGTTCCAGACAACCTCGAGCTGATCCTCGGTGGCGGACTCGAAGTCGTCGAGCTGCCAACGGTGGCAGTCGAGACGCCTGAGGGGCGCTTTGTCGCGATCAACGATGTGCTGGTCACTGCCGACATGCTGGGCCGGATGGCCGTGCTCGAATGGGCAGTCAACGGCGTGCAGTTGGGCAAGCTCGGCTGCGACGGTGTGCTCGTCTCGACGCCGACGGGTTCGACGGGCTACAACCTCTCTGCCGGCGGCCCTGTGATCAGCTGGGGCGTCGACGCTTTTGCTGTCACCTTCATCGCGCCACACGCACTCGATGGGCGGCCGTTGATCCTCGCGCGTGGTCACGAGGTCGAGGTGGTCTCGCGCACGCGTGGCACTGCCAGCAGGGTCGTTGTCGATGGTCATCCCGTTGCCTCGCTCGCGTCGGGTGCGATGGCGACGATGCGGATGGCTCCGGAGACTGCACTGTTGGGCATCCTTCCGGACCGCCCATTTTTGTCTCGCTACCGCGACAAGTTCGGCCACTGACCGTGCTGGAGCGGCTTCGCGTCGATAACCTCGTCGTGCTCCGCTCGGCGGAAATTGAACCCGCGTCCGGGATGACGGTGATTACCGGCGAGACCGGAGCGGGCAAGACGATCCTTGCTGGTGCCCTTGGGCTGGTGCTCGGCGCAAAGGGTGAGGCTGGCCTCGTTGGTCCGCACGGCGACGAGGTCTACGTCGAGGCGGATTTTCGCATCGACGAGACGATCCTCGCCGATCCCGCGTTTGTAGGAGTGAGCGAACTGATCGACGATGTCGATGATGGCCTGCTCGTGGCGCGCCGTGTCGGTCGTGACGGCCGTGGCCGCACACTCGTTGGTGGCAGGAGCGCCACGCGAGGTGCCTTGGAAGACGCGGGTGGTCGCATGGTTGGCGTGGTCTCGCAACACGAATCGCGGCGCCTCTCGAAGCCGGCGGCACAGCGGGCAATCTTGGACGCCTTCGGTGGTGAGGACCAGGACGGAAGGCTCCGCACGATGGCTGCGGCCTGGCGCGACTTGGTGGCGGCTCGAGCGGCACGCGAGGCCGCAGAGGTTGAGGCCGCTGGCTTGGCGGGGCGGGTCGCCGAGCTCGAGGGGATTGCCGAGCGGATCGCTGCTGTTCAGCCACAGGCGGGCGAAGACGATGCGCTCGAGGCCGAGCGGCAGCGGTTGCGTTACGCCGACGTGTTGGCCGATGGCACGCGCACGGCTGCCACGTTGTTGTCGCCCGACGATGGTGCGGGTGCGCTTGGGCTTGCCGGGCAGGCGGAACGGGCCGTGCGTTCGGCCGTCGACCGCGATCCCGATCTGTTATCGGTTGCCGAGGAGTTGCGCGAGGTTGTGATTCGGCTCGAGGAGGCATCGCGGACGCTGCACGCCTACTCCAATGAGGTCGAGCACGACCCCGAGCGCCTGCAACAGGTTGAGGGTCGGCTCGATCTACTCGCCGATCTCGTGCGGCGCCATGGCACGCTCGCTGCGGCGATCGAGGCCGGCGACGAGGCCGTGCGTCTGCTCGCCATCGTGCAGGGAGAGAATGGTGGCGTAGAGGCTGCCCGCGCTGCCGAGATCGCCGCGATGGCGGCCGCAACGACAGCTGCTGCCGCTTTGACGAAGGTGCGCGGACAGTTGGGACCGAAGCTCGCCACGTCGGTGCAACGGCACCTGGCCGACCTTGGCATGGCGGATGCTGAGGTGCAGATCGAACTGGGCGAACGCGAACTTGGCGCCTCCGGGCACGACGAGGTGCAGATTCTCTTGGCGCCCAACCCCGGACTGGCACCAGCGCCGATTGCAGAGGCGGCCTCGGGCGGCGAATTGTCGCGCGTGGCGCTCGCGCTACGGGTCGCAGCTCACGACCGCGCTGCCGTTCCGACCCTCGTCTTCGATGAGGTCGACGCCGGAGTTGGTGGAGCGACGGCCGTCGCCGTCGGCCAGAAGCTGCGCGAGCTCGCCGAATCCACGCAGGTCATCTGCATCACGCACCTTGCGCAGATCGCGGCCCTCGCCGACCGTCACTACCGCGTGCTCAAAGTCCCGGGCGATCCAACCGAGACGACGATCGAACTCCTCAACGACGCTGGCGTCGAGGCCGAGCTCGCACGCATGCTGGGTGGCGATGAGACCGCGGAAGAAGCGCTCGTCCTCGCTCGGCGAATGCGTTCAGACGTTTCGTCGTAGACTCTCGTACGCGCGCGACGACTCTCGGAGGACCACCATGCAGGTGATCGATCTTTCCCAGCCGCTCGGCCCCGCCACCACGCCGTGGCCCGGGCAGGAGCCTTTCTCCGCCCGCGTCGACGCAACCGTCGCGACCGATGGCTACTTCATTCGGCGGATCGATATCAGCGAGCACGTCGGCACGCACTTCGATGCCCCCGCACACTTCCACGCAGAGGGCATCACAGTTGATCAGGTTCCTGCGGACCAACTGGTGGTTCCCGCTCGGCTGCTCGACGTCGCCGACCGCGTTGGTGACGACTCGGACTACGCGGTCTCGGCTGCCGACGTTGAGGCGATGGAGGCCACCCATGGTCGGCTCCAGCCGGGCGACGCGCTGGTCGTGCGAACGGGTTGGGATCGCCACCTCGGCGATGGGCCGCGCTACGTCTCGGACCTGCGCTTTCCTGGCCTTGGTCTCGATGCAGCCGAACTCGCTATCGAACGTGGCGTGGTGGGCATTGCGATTGACACGCTCTCGATCGACCGAGGAGTAGCCACAGATTTCGTCGTGCACTACCGCACGCTGCCCGCTGGTCTCTGGCAGGTCGAGGGCCTTGTCGGACTCGAGCGGCTACCGGCAGTTGGCGCACTTTTGATCGTTGGCGTGCCGCCGATTGTTGGCGCCTCGGGCTTTCCGGCACGCGTGTTGGGCCTCGTCCTCTGACGCGACTGGGGCCGACCATCCGACACCCTGCCTAGGATGCTCTTGGACGACGACGGAGGATCGAGATGGCGGAGACCAAGACCCGGTACGTGTTTATCACCGGCGGTGTCGTCTCCTCTCTCGGCAAAGGCATCACTGCCGCCTCGCTCGGACGGATTCTGAAGAACCGCGGGATGCGCGTCGCGGTGATCAAGCTGGACCCGTACATCAACGTCGATCCCGGCACGATGAGCCCGTTCCAGCATGGCGAGGTGTTCGTCACCGAAGACGGTGCCGAGACCGACCTCGACCTCGGCCACTACGAGCGCTTTATCGACGAGAACACGTCGAGCCTCTCGAACGCGACGGCCGGCGCGATCTACGACAGCGTGATTCGTCGCGAGCGTCGTGGCGAGTATCTCGGCTCGACGGTGCAGGTCATCCCGCACATCACCGACGAAATCAAGCGCCGCGTCTTGCGTGTCTCGGAGGCCGAGGCCGTCGACATCGTGCTCGTCGAGATTGGCGGCACGGTCGGCGACATTGAGAGCCTGCCGTTTCTCGAGTCGATTCGTCAGTTGCGCAACCAGGTCGGCAAAGACAACGTCTGCTACGTCCATTGCACGCTTGTGCCGATGATCGAGGCCGCGGGCGAACTGAAGACGAAGCCGACGCAGCACTCGGTCAACGAGTTGCGGCGCATCGGTATTACGCCCGACATCGTCGTCTGCCGAGCCTCGCATCCAATTACGCGCGACCTCAAGGACAAGATCGCACTGTTCGCCGATCTCGAGCCGAGCCGCATCCTCGCCTGCGAGGACGCCTCGAATATCTACCGCGTCGCGCTCGCGCTGCACGAGCAGGGCTTTGACGATCTCGTGCTAGAGGGGTTTGGGATCGAGGCGCCTGCCGCCGATATGTCCGAGTGGGAAGCACTCGCCGACCGAGTCGATGCCCTGACGGGCGAAGTTCGGATCGCGATCGTTGGCAAGTACATCCAACTCCAAGATGCCTACCTGTCGGTCGTCGAGGCGCTCAAGCACGGCGCGATCCACCATGGCGCGATTCTCAAACTGGTCTGGCTCGATGCCGAGGCCGTTCTGCGTGGCGAGGCTCGTGAGGAGCTCGCCTCGGTGGATGGCGTATTGATCCCCGGTGGCTTTGGCGGCCGCGGTATTGAGGGCAAGATTGCCGCGACCCGCTTTGCCCGCGAGCACCAGGTGCCATTCCTCGGCGTCTGTCTCGGCATGCAGATCGCGGTTGCCGAGTTTGCGCGTGACGTAGCGGGCATGCCCGGAGCGAACTCGACCGAGTTCGACCCCGAGACGCCGGCCCCGATCGTCGATCTGCTGCCCGAGCAGAAAGACGTGCGCGACATGGGTGGCACGATGCGGCTCGGCGCCGAGCCGGTCACGCTCAAGGCAGGCACGAAAGCCTTCGCGGCCTACGGTGAAGAGACGATCTACGAGCGTCACCGACACCGCTACGAGGTCTCGAACCTCCTGCGCCCTCAGCTTGAGGCGCATGGGCTGATTGTTTCGGGCACGTTTGCCTCGAAGGATCTCGTCGAGATCATCGAGTTGCCAAACCATCCGTGGTTCGTCGCGAGCCAGTTCCATCCCGAGTTCAAGTCGCGCCCAACCCGCCCCGCGCCACTGTTTCGCGATTTCGTCGGAGCCGCAGTCGCCTACCGCGACTCGACGCCGGCCGAGACGCGTCAGGCAAGCGCCGCTTCGACCACGGTCTAACGCGTGGACACCGCGCTCGAGTTGTTCCTGGCGCTCGCGCGACTCTCCACGCCGCCAGGGCAGGAGCGCGCAGCAATCGACCTCTGTCGTGAGGTGCTTGCCACAATCGGGATCGAGTCGGACGAGGACGACGCCGGCTCGCGGATCGATGGCAACGCAGGCAATCTCTACGCGCGCATCCCGGGCACGGTCCCCGGCACGCCGCTGTTTTTCAATGCCCACGTCGATACCGTGCCGCCCTCAGCGCCGATCGACCCCGTCGAGCGTGACGGCTTCATCGTCAATGCCAACGACACCATCCTTGGCGCCGACAACAAGGCGACCGTGGCGGGCATGATCGACGGCATCCGGCACGTGCTTCGCGAGGACATTCCGCACGCTGGCATCGAGTTGCTGATCACGGTCCAGGAAGAGATTGGGTTGCGTGGCGCGAAGGAGTTCGACACGGATCGCCTCATGGCCCAGGTCGGCTTTGTCTACGACGTCGACGGACCACCGGGGCGGGTCGTGCTGCGGGCACCAAGCCAACTGTCGATGAACATCACGTTTCGCGGCAAGGCGGCCCATGCCGGCATCGCGCCCGAGGAGGGTCGCAACGCGATCCACGCCGCGGCGAAGATGCTGGCGGACCTCGAGATGGGGCGACTGGGCACCGGTAGTTCCCGCAATGTCGGGTTGATCAACGGCGGCAGCCAGCGCAATATCGTCCCGGAGGCCTGTTCGCTCCAGCTCGAAATGCGGAGTCTCGACGACGCGGAGGTCGTCAAGATCGCCTTGGAGACGGTGGCGGCTGCAAACGCGGCAGCGGCTGCCACTGGCTGCTCAGTCGAGCTGGCTCAGACCCGCGAGTACACGGCCTACGGGTTCGCGGACGACGCGCCCGTCGTCGCCCTCGCCCGCACCGCGCTGCTCGCAGCAGGTTGCCAGCCGAGCATGATCGAGACGGGTGGTGGAGCAGATGCCCACGTCTTCAACGAGCGTGGTTTCCAGTGCCTCAACCTCTCCAGCGGCATGGAGGCCATCCATTCGGCCGACGAACACATTGCTGTGGCGGACGTCGAGGCGCTCTCGCGCATCACCGTCGAACTGATTCGCGCCGCAGTCGCCTAACCATCACGTGGAACGCAGGAGTCCGAACGGGGTGGAGAGCGATACCATCTTGAGGTTCCCAGTTCTGATCGTGTCCCGGAGGTGCTCCACATGCGCGTAGGTGTCGTCAAAGAGATCAAGAAGGACGAGTACCGCGTCGCACTGACGCCCGCTGGCGCGCGCGAGCTCGTGCTCCATAGCCACGACGTTGTCGTCGAGACGACGGCCGGTGATGGCAGCTCGTTCGATGACGCTGCCTACGTCGCCGCGGGTGCGTCGATCGCTGCCTGCGACGACGTCTGGGGTACGTGCGACATGGTGATGAAGGTCAAGGAGCCCTTGCAGCCAGAGTACGCCAAGATCCGCGACGGGCAGATCCTCTTTACCTACCTGCACCTCGCTCCCGATCTCGAGTTGACGAATGCGCTGATTAAGACGGGCGCTACCTGTATCGCGTACGAGACGGTCGAGACCGACGACCATAAGCTGCCGCTGCTCGCTCCGATGAGCGAGGTCGCTGGCCGCCTCGCGCCGCAGATGGGCGCGCACTCGCTGGAGAAGCCGAAGGGTGGTCGCGGCATTTTGCTGGCGGGTCTGCCTGGCGTTGCTCCCGCCAAGGTGGTTGTGCTTGGTGGTGGCATCGTGGGCTACAACGCCGCCCTGATCGCGGTGGGTATGCAGGCCGATGTCTGGGTATTGGAGCGTTCGGTCGATCGCATGCGCGAGCTCGAGAACATGATGGACGGGCGCATTACCTTGGAGATCTCGAACCGCCACATGGTCGAAGAGGCGATTGCCGGTGCCGACATGGTGATCGGTGCCGTTCTCGTCGCTGGCGCTCGCGCCCCGCGGCTGATCACGAAGGACATGCTCAGCGGGATGAAGCCCGGTGCCGTGCTCGTCGACGTGGCGATCGACCAGGGTGGCTGCTTCGAAACGTCGAAGCCCACCACGCACTCCGATCCGACGTACGTGGTTGATGGCGTCGTCCACTACTGCGTGGCCAACATGCCAGGCGCTGTGCCGATCACCTCAACGCGTGGCCTGACCAACGTGACGTTGCCCTATGCCGAGCTCCTCGCCAACAAGGGCCTCGAGGAGGCAGTGCGCTTCTCGAAGCCGCTTGCACGCGGCGTCAACGTGATGGCCGGCAAGATCACAAATCAGCCGGTCGCCGAAAGCCACGGCCTGTCGTACATGCACCTCAGCGACCTGATCGACGGAGTCGACCCAAGCGTCTAGGTCGATCAGCTTCCTAATGGGGTCAGACCCTTTTAGGAAGTCAGATCAACTAGCCGAGCAACCCACCGGCCTCTAACTTCCTAAAAGGGTCTGACCCCATTAGGAAGCTGATCAACGTTGGACTTTGTTGGACTTTGGGTTTTGGGCCTTGGAGCGTGGAGCAGGACGCGCAGCTGCGTCCGCGAACTTCCCCGTTATGCACGACCGTATGCAGGATCCGCGGATCAGCGATTTTCTCGAGGCGTTGCAGCTCGAGCGCGACGCCTCGCCGCATACGATCACGGCCTATCGCACGGATCTCGCCGATCTGCAGGTCTTTCTGACGGCAAACGATTTGGATCTCGACGCGGTCACGGGCGTCGATCTCGAGCCCTATTCGTTGGCCTTGCAGGAACGCGGACTGGCACCGGCCACGGTGCGGCGTCGACTGGCAGCAGCGCGCTCGCTGCTGCGTCACCGCACGCGTGAGGGAGCGCGTACGGCCGGGGTGCGCGATGTGCCGTTGCCCCGCGCCCCGCAGGCACCACCGCATGCGCTGACGAGCGAGCAGACGATCGCACTGGTCGAGCATCCCGACACCACGCCGCTTGGCCTCCGCGACCGCGCCGTCCTCGAACTGCTCTACGGGGCGGGACTGCGCGTCTCGGAACTCTGCGGCCTGCGTCCCGGCGACCTCGATGGAGAACTCGGGCTCGTCCGCGTGCTCGGCAAAGGTGGTCGCGAGCGCGTCGTGCCGTGCGGCGGCCAGGCCGTGCGTGCGGTCGAGCGCTACCTCGCTCGCAGTCGGACCCATCTCGGCGCGCGACAAGACGTGGACGCCTTGATCGTCAATAATCGCGGTGGCCGCATCACGCGCCGCGGTGTCTTTCTGATCGTCCGCCGCCATGCCGAGCCGCTTGGTTTGCCGGAGTGGGTTGGTCCGCATGCGCTCCGTCACGCGTTCGCGACCCACCTCGTCGAGGGTGGCTGCGATCTGCGCACCGTCCAGGAACTGCTTGGCCATCAACGCATCGCGACGACGGCAATCTACACGCACGTCGCAGGTACACATCTGCGCGACACATTCTTGGCAGCCCACCCGCGCGCTCGGTCAACATAGGCGCACTCGCGGTGTGAGATCGCTCGTTGCGCGCGCGACTGCACGCGTGCTGGTTCGGAGTGAGCCCGGCAACACTAGGCAGGTGCCCGACGAATACACGCAGCACGCTCAATTCCGCCGCAGTGAGCGTCGTGTGCCTCGAGAAGCCGTTGCAATGGTCATGCGTGAGGCGGACAAAGAGACACTCCTTAATCCGGGGCTCTGGAATGAGCGCTGGCATTCGCAGCGCCGTTTTGGGGATCGCGTATTGCACGTGATCTGGGCGCAGCGTGACGATGGCGTCTTGGTCTTCACCACGTGGTGGAAATCCACTCTGCGAGAAAGGAGACGACCGACGCGATGAAGTACGATCAAACTATGACGATTAGTGCATACACGGCGCCAGGTGAAATCCTGATGATCACGATTGCAGCGGGCGAGATTGAGCAGTGCGAAACGATCGAGCCGACAGTTGCCGTGATTGATCTGGACGCCGACGAGCGAGTGCTTGGGATCGAGGTACTTGACCGGTCCAAGTTCGACTTAGACGCCGTCGCCGCAGAATATGGAATTGAGATGCTCGTACCCGAAATTCGAGCGGCGATTTCGACGGCTAAGCCCGGCCCGTAGACGACGCCGTCTAGGCTGCAGGCATGCCGGAGCTGCCTGAGGTCGAGACCGTCCGTCGTCGCCTCGAGCCTCACGTGGCCGGGCGTCGCCTGACGTACGTCGAGGTGCGTGACGCGAAACTCGTGGGAGGCGACGACGCGCGACGCGTCGAAGAGCGTCTGGCGGGCCGCACGATCCTCGCGATCGATCGGCGTGGCAAGTATCTGCTGTTCCGGCTCGATGGTGAGGAGACGTTGGTTTCTCACCTCCGGATGACCGGCAATTGGCTGCTCTGTGCGGATGGTGAGCCGAAGTACACGCGTGCCGTGCTGGCCTTCTCGGACGCCACCCTGGTCGCCTACGCAGACGCGCGTCGCTTTGGGACGTGGAACCTGCTGACGAACGACGAAGCGGCTGCCTACCTTGCCACTCGACTCGGACCTGAGCCGATCGACAGCGAGTTTGACGGCGCGATACTGAAGGCTGCCTTCGCTGGCCGCCGAGCGCCCGTCAAAGCGCTGCTCCTCGACCAACGTCTGGTGGCTGGTGTCGGCAATATCTACGCTGACGAGGCGCTGCACGCGGCCTGTATTCATCCCGACACACCCGCCGGGCGACTGCGCCAGCCACAGCTCGACCGACTCGCCGCGACCGTGCGTGAGGCACTCGAAGAGGGCATCCGTGCACAGGGTGCTTCGATTAGCGATTTTCGCGATCCCGAGGGCGGTTACGGCTCGATGCAAGAGCGCTTTCGCGTCTATGGGCGCGACGGCGAGCCGTGCGTTATCTGTGGATCCGAGATCATCAAAACGCGCTGTGCCGGGCGCGGCACGCACGTCTGTCTGACGTGCCAACCGAAGCCACGGCGGTCGGGAATGCAGCGACCAAAACGGACGTTGAAACAGATGTGAAAAACGTCATTGTGTACTCCGCTGATTGGTGTCCCTTCTGCACGCGCGCGAAGGCGTTGCTGACCTCGCGCGAGATTCCGTTTGAGGAAATCAACGTCGATCGCGTGCCTGGTTTCCGTGAGAAGCTCGTCGAGATGACGGGGCGGATGACGGTGCCGCAGATCATGGTTGATGGTGAGCCCGTTGGTGGGTTTGACGAGATCACTGCGCTTGATCGCAACGGCGAGCTGCTCGCGCTCGTCCAGGACTAATCTCGCGGTGGCCGGCGCGTACGCGACCGAGGCAATTGTCCTACGGTCGTTTCGTACGGGCGAGGCCGATCGCGTCGTACACCTCCTGACACCGGGTTTTGGTCGGGTCAACGTGATCGCAAAGGGAGCCCGCAAGACGACGGGCAAGATGGGCGCGCGGCTCGAGCCATTGACCCGGATCGATGCGATTGTGCAGCCAGGCAAGAGCGATCTCTCGACGATCACCGGGGCCGACGTCTTGTGGTCTGGCGATGAGTTGCGTCGGGATCCGATCCGTGCGCTTGCTGCGACGGGCGGCATCGAGGCGATCGTGCGGCTGTTTCCTGAGCCCGAGCCTGATGAGCGCCTCTACCGCGGCCTGCAGCGGTATCTCGAGGCGCTCACGGAGCCGCTTGGCGACGACGTTCGTGGCGGTGCCGACACGATCACGCTCGGCTTTGTCTTGAAGCTGCTGGCGCTTGCAGGCTGGCGCCCAGAGGTCGCTGCCTGCGTGGCGTGCGGAGCGCCGGTCGCTGTCTATGACGCGGCGGCTGGCTGTGCATTCTGTGCGTCGTGTGGCAGTGGCAGCCCGCTCGATCCGATCGCGGCGAGTGCTGCGGCCCAGTTACTCGCCGAGCCACTTGGTGTCGTGACGACGCCCGCTCCCGTCGCTCGCGCGGCCATTGCCCGTGTCTGCCGCGAGACCGCCGAGCACCACGGCGGCGTGCGACTTGCCCTGCTTGGCCAGGGCGTTACGGCGTAATCGTCGAGAGCTGGCCCTGCTGGCTGATCAGCCAGAGTTCGCCGGCAGGGTCTTGGCCGATGGCAGCCAGGTTAGGTACGTGTAGACCGGTGTCGACGAGCTTTGCATCCTTGCGCAGAATCGACCAGATTCGGCCGCTACAGCTATCGCCGAAGACGTAGTTGCTCCGCAGCTTCCGAATCGTCTTGCCTCGATAGACCACCCCGCCCACGGGGTTGCAGCCATAGGCCGTGCCATAGGACGTGACTGGTTTGATGACCGTACCGGCGAGTGGCTGTGGCGTGTAGGGCTTCGTACCGTCAAAGGCGCGCCAGCCGAGGTTCGGAAGCGGCGGTGCGGGGTTCGGGATCCAGTCCACCTCTTCGTCCGAGCCTTGGCTGGGATCGATGATCCACATGCTCCCTGTGCGCGTGTCGAACGAGAAGCCCGGGTTGCGTACGCCCATCGCCCAGACAGGCGCCTGTCCGAGCGTGCCATCGGCAAACGGGTTGGTCGACGGGATCGCATACGGGGTGCCGGCATTGACGTCGATCCGGAGGATCTTGCCGAGCAGCGTGTTGGGGTTTTGGGCCCGGTTGCCGGGGTCGCCACCAGAGCCGCCGTCGCCAATCCCAACGTAGAGAAAACCGTCGGGTCCGAACGCGAGCTGGCCGCCATTGTGATTGGCATACGGCTGGCGAATCGACAGAAGCGTCGTTGCGGAGCCCTTCAGAAAATGCCCATACTTGCCTTTGCGAAAGCGCACGATCTGGGTGTCGCCGGCCGCATCGGTGTAGTTGACAAAGACGAAGCCGTTGTCCTTATAGAGCGGGCTATACGCGATTCCGAGTAGGCCGCGCTCGCCGCCCTGTTGGCCGACGCGGTCGGTCAGGTTGGCGAGGACGTTGACCTTGCCCTTGGCGATTGCGACCACCAACCCGTTGCGCTGTGTCACGACGGGCCATTGGTTATCGGGACGAAACGTCAGAGCAGTGGGGGAGGTGACCTTCGTCGCGATGGTCGTAAGTGAGAGCGCCTGAGCAGTCGAACCGGTGATGGCGCCGAATGCCACGGCGGCAATGGTGAAGGTTAGGACGGGGCGAAACACGCTCTCAGGGTATCCGCGTTTTCCCCGGGCGGGGCATCCAGCGGGGGGAAGTGGGTAGCCTTCGCCTGTGCAGACCGATGCGACTCCACTCACGTTTCAGGATCTGATCCTGCGCCTGCAGGCTTTTTGGGCTGCCGAAGGCTGCGCGATCGTCCAGCCGTACCACACAGAAGTTGGTGCTGGCACGATGAATCCCGCGACGCTGCTGCGCTGTCTGGGGCCCGATCCGTGGGCGACGGCGTACGTTGAGCCCTCGATTCGGCCGACCGATGGTCGCTATGCCGAGAATCCGTATCGGTTGCAGCACTACTATCAATTTCAGGTTCTGATCAAGCCCTCGCCCGATGCGATTCAGGAGTCGTATTTGCGCTCACTCGCTGCCATTGGCATCGACGCAGCCGCGCACGACGTGCGCTTCGTCGAGGACAACTGGGAGGCGCCGACGCTGGGCGCCTGGGGTACCGGTTGGGAGGTCTGGCTTGACGGGATGGAGGTGACGCAGTTCACCTACTTCCAGCAGGCTGGGGGGATCGATTGCGATCCAATCTCGGTGGAGTTGACGTATGGCCTCGAGCGGCTTGCCATGTATCTCCAGGGTGTCGATTCGTGTTGGGATCTGACGTGGGCGCCGGGCCTCTCCTATGCGGATGTGCATGCGCGTGGCGAGCGCGAATGGTCGGCGTACAACTTCGAGGTCGCGGATGTCGCGGGCCTCGTGCGAGCCTTCGATCATCACGAGGCGGAGTGCGGCCGTTGCCTCGAGGCTGCACTCCCGATCCCGGCCTACGACCAGGTCTTGAAGTGCTCGCATGCCTTCAACCTGCTCGATGCGCGTGGTGCGATTTCGGTGACTGAACGCGTCGCCTACATCGGGCGCGTGCGTGCCTTGGCTCGTGCCGTCGCCCACGCCTACCTCGGGTTGGAGTTGTCGTGACGGCTCCGCTGCTGATCGAGCTCGGTTGTGAGGAACTACCCGCGAACGCCTGCCGCGTCGCCGAGCGCGAGGCGGGTCTGACAATCGAGCGTCTGCTGACGGAGCGTCGCTTGACGCCGACCTCCGTCGAGGTCTTTGTGACGCCACGCCGGATCGCGGTGATCGCTGAGGGCGTGCCGAGCGAGGCGCCTGCCGAGACCAGCGTTCAGACCGGGCCGCCCGAGAAGGCAGCCCGCAACGACGATGGTTCGTGGTCGAAGGCGGCAGAGGGGTTTGCGCGTAAACACGGGCTGACACCTGACCAGCTCGAGGTGCGAGACGGCCTGCTCACCGCAACCGTTTCGGTCGTTGCCGAGCCGCTCGCCACCCATGCGCAGGCGCTCGTCGATGGGCTGATCGAGGGCCTGCAGATGCCGAAGAACATGCGTTGGGGCACGGGGACGTTGCGCTTCTCGCGACCGATTCGCACGCTCGTCGTGCTGCATGGCGCTACCGTTTTGCCGGCCGAGGTGCAGGGCGTGCAGAGTGGTCGTCTAACGCGTGGCCATCGTCTGTTGCAACCCGAGCTCGAACTTGCCAAGGTCGATGACTACGTCTCCGATCTTGGCGGCGCCGGCGTTGGTGCTCGCACAGGGGATCGCCGCGAAATCATCGAGACGCTGCTGACATCGCTGGCGAACGTGCACGACGCAACCTGGGATGATCCCGGCCGCGTGCTCAACGAGGTGGTCTATCTCGTCGAGTGGCCGCGCGTCATCGACGGGTCGATCCACGAGCGCTACCTCGAGCTGCCAGAGCGCGTGCTGGTGACGGCGATGCAGTCGCATCAGCGGTATCTGCCGTTGCGCGGCTCGACGGGCCTGTTGCGACCCGTCTTCTTGACCGTCGTCAACTCTCACCCAGAGGCCGACGAGATGGTGCGCGCTGGCAATGAGCGCGTGCTCGCTGGTCGCCTCGACGATGCTGTCTTTTCGCTCGCGAAAGATCGGGCCCGCGGCATCGAAGCGATGGCGGCCGAGCTCGATCGCATCACTTATCACCAGCGCCTCGGCACGTTGGCCGACCGCACGGCACGCCTCGAGGCGCTTGTGGCGGCGGTTGCAGATGGTGCCGACATTGCGGGTGACGATCGCGCGCATGGCCTCGAGGCTGCGCGTCTGGCCAAGGCCGACCTTGCCTCGACGTTGGTCGGCGAGTTTGCCGAACTGCAGGGAGAGACGGGCATGGAG
>JAEMTW010000159.1 GCA_016462095.1 Thermoleophilia bacterium | reverse complement strand
GCGACATACTGTCGCCGATGACCACCCGCGTCCCCGACCGCCGCATCTTCGCACTCGCGATTCCGGCCCTCGGCGCGCTCGCAGCCGAGCCGCTCTATCTGCTCGTCGACATCGCCGTCGTGGGGCACCTCGGCAAGGAATCGCTGGCTGGCCTGGCCGTCGGCGCTGCCCTGCTTGGCAACGTAATCTGGCTGATGAGCTTTCTCGCCTACGGCACTACCGGTCGCGCCGCGAGGCTCTTCGGTGCCAACCGTCGCGCCGAAGCGGTCGATGCAGGCGTCCAAGCAACATGGCTCGGACTCGGCATCGGCATCGTGCTGCTGATCCTCCTCCAGGCTCTGGCTGAGCCACTCGTACAACTGATCGCCGGCGATCACGCCGAGACGCAGCGGCTCGCATTGAGTTGGCTCCGAATCGCGGCCTTCGGCGCTCCCTTCGTGACCGTTGC
This sequence comes from Thermoleophilia bacterium, assembly GCA_016462095.1. Lineage (GTDB taxonomy): Bacteria > Actinomycetota > Thermoleophilia > Gaiellales > F1-60-MAGs149 > F1-60-MAGs149. The sequence continues at coordinate 4,317 of JAEMTW010000159.1, read as the reverse complement.
CCTGGCGGGGCAGGGCTGGATGCGTGGCGTGCAAGACCTGCGCAAACCACTGGTCTACCTAATTTCGGCGAATGTCGTTAGCGCGGCCCTAGCGCCACTCTTCGTCTACAGCCTCGACATGGGCCTCGAGGGTTCGGCCTACGCCAACGTTATCGGACAGGCGATTGCGGCCTCGCTCTTTCTGCAGGCTCTGATCCGCGAGCGCGTCTCGCTGCGACCTCACCGCGAGGGCATCGTCGGCCAACTGGCGACCGCGCGCGACCTTGGCCTGCGCACGATTGCCCTCGAGGGCGTGTTTCTGAGCGCGACAGCCGTCGCCTCCCGCCTTGGGCCCGAGCAGGTGGCCGCTCACCTGATCGCAATCCAACTCTGGTTCTTCCTCGCCCTGACAATGGACGCCTTCGCGATCGCCGCTCAGGCATTGATTGGCGAGCTGCTCGGCGCTGGGGAGGTCGCGAAGGCTCGTGCCACGGCGCGGAGGCTGTGCGAGCTAGGCGCCATACTGGGTGCCATCTTTGGCGTAATTATCCTCGCGGGCTGGCGCATCATCCCCCGCGTCTTTACCTCCGACGACGACGTTGTCCAGGCCACGGGCGCCGCCTGGGGCTGGTTCGGTGCGATGCAGCCACTCGGCGGGATTGCCTTCGCGATCGATGGAATCTTGATGGGCGCGAGCGACACGATCTTCCTCCGAAACTTCACCATCGTGGCCGTCGTGGTCGGATACGTTCCGCTGATGCTCGGCACCGTCTATCTCGGCTTTGGCCTGACCGGTCTGTGGGCGGGCATCACGCTGTTCGTGCTCTTGCGTGTCGTGCTCGGGTCGCTGGGCCTACGCCGCGGCGTCTGGGCGATCGGTGGAGCCACGACGTGACCGTGTCGTTTGGTGCGGCGCTCCGCGTCTGGTTCCGGCTCGGCTGCATCTCGTTCGGCGGCCCGATCGCACAGATCGATCTGATGCACCGCGAAGTCGTCGAGCGCCGCGGCTGGATCGACGAGCGCTCCTTCCTCCACGCGCTTCGACTCTGTACCGCGTTGCCCGGCCCTGAGGCGCAACAACTCGCGTGCTATCTCGGCTACCGCCTGCACGGCGTGCGCGGTGCGATCGCCAGCGGCGGGCTCTTTATCCTGCCCAGCCTGCTGCTGATCATCGCCCTGTCGTGGATCTACATGGCGTTTGGTGACACAGGCGTCGTGACGGGCATCGTCCGCGCGCTCGGTGGCGCCGTTGTCGCGCTCGTCGTTGCGGCGGGCATCCGGATGGGCCGCAAGGTCGTCAAGACGCGCTGGACGCTGGGGATTGCGATCATCGCCGGCGTCGCGATGCTGCTCGGTGGACTGTTTCCAATCCTCGTCGCAGTCGGCGCGGTGGCAGGCATTTTGATCGGCCGCTTCCGCCCGACCGCCCTCGTGCCACTTGAAGACCAGGCCGACCCCGGCGAGCCGCCTGACCCCGTCGATCGCCCTGCACTGATCCGCCGGGCCGCGATCGGTGCGGCCCTCTGGCTTGGTGCGATCGGCGCGCTCCTGCTCGTCGGTGGCGTCGTCGCCGAACTGACGGGCTTCTTTACGATCGTCGCACTCGTGACCTTCGGCGGGGCGTACGCGGTGCTGCCCTTCGTGGCGGCCGCTGCCGTCGGGCGTTTTGGCTGGCTAACTCCCGAGCAGATGATCGCCGGGCTCGCGCTCGGCGAGACCACGCCGGGCCCGCTGATCATGGTCAACTCGTTCGTCGGCTTCGTGGCGGGTTGGACCACGCTCGGTGGTGCCGTTGGCGGCATCGTGGGTGCACTGGTCGCGACCTTCGCGACCTTTGCGCCGTCGTTCTTGATGATCTCCGTGGGCGCACCGCTGATCGAGCACGTGCCCAGGCGCGGCCCCGTTGCCGACGCACTGGCCGCGCTGCAGGGTGTGGTGGCTGGAGCAATCGCCGTGTTGGTGATCTATCTCGCCGACCACGCGATCTTGCGAGCCGGCGGCATCGACCTGCTGGCAGCAGCAATCGCCGTCGCCGTGTTCGTCCTCCATCGGCGCGGCCTGCCCGTACCGGCGCTAATCATCGGCGCAGCGCTGATCGGCGCCGCTTGCGGCTTGATCGACCCAGCCTTCGCCCTGCTCACCTGACCTTCACCCCATGGCATGATGCTGGGATGACGCCTGCAGCAGATCCACTCCACGCGCGTCGTCCGCTCCCCGGCGTTGACGGCGTTGACTATTTCGCGATCGCCGCGTGTGACGAGGCCGGCATTGACACGAGCGCACTGCCCTACACCGTCCGCGTGCTGCTCGAGATGCAGCTGCGCAATTCGATTGGTGAGCACGTCTCCGAGGCCGACATTCGCGCACTTGCCGCGTGGCCTGCTCCGGCACCCGAGGGCACATCGGTGCCGTTTATCCCGTCGCGCGTGATCCTGCAGGACTTCACTGGTATTCCGACGATCGCCGACCTTGCTGCCATGCGCGATGCGCACGCTTTGATGGGCGGCGACCCCGGCGACATCGACCCGCACGTGCCTGTCGACCTCGTGATCGACCACTCGGTCCAGGTCGACACCTTCGGGACCAAGTACGCGTTCGCGAAGAACGTCGAGCGCGAGTACGAGCGCAACGGCGAGCGCTACCGCTTCTTCCGCTGGGGCCAAGGCGCCTTCGGTCGGCTTCGTGTCGTGCCACCGGGCATGGGCATCGTCCATCAGGTCAACGTCGAACACCTCGCCTCCGTGGTCGATGTGCGTGAAGTCGCTGGCGGCCCAGTCGCGTTGCCCGACACGCTCGTGGGCACCGATTCGCACACGACGATGGTCAACGCGCTCGGCGTGCTTGGCTGGGGCGTCGGCGGCATCGAGGCCGAGGCAGCGATGCTCGGACAGCCGCTGGCGATGAGCGAGCCGATCGTGGTCGGCTTCGAGTTCCGTGGCACGCTCAACCCGGGTGTCACGGCGACTGACCTCGTTCTGACCGTCACTGAGCGCCTACGCAACTATGGCGTCGTCGGCCGCTACGTCGAGTTCTGTGGCGATGGCCTGAGCGCCCTCTCAATCCCCGACCGCTCCACGCTCTCGAACATGGCACCCGAGTTTGGTGCCACCGCCGCGACGTTCCCCGTCGACGCCGAAACAATCCATTTCCTCCGCTCGACCGGTCGCGATGCGAATGCCGCTGTCGCCGAGGCGTACTGTCGAGCGCAGGGCATGTTCCGCGAAGACGGTCAGCCGCTCGCTACCTACTCGGACGTCCTGGTGCTCGATCTTGCTGAGGTGGAGCCGAGCCTTGCCGGCCCGAGCCGCCCGCAGGATCGTGTCTCGCTTGGCGGTGTCCGCGAGAGCTTCAAGCAGGCCTTCCCGCGTGAGTCTTCGCCGGTGCGCATCCCTGTCACGGCACTCGTCCCTATAGGGGCTGCAGGTGCAACCACAACGGCTGAGGACTGCACCGTCGACCACGGCAGCGTCGTGATCGCCGCGATTACCTCGTGCACGAACACGTCGAACCCATCCGTGATGGTCGCCGCCGGCCTCTTGGCCCGCAACGCTCGCGCTCGTGGGCTCGAGACGAAGCCTTGGGTCAAGACGAGCCTCGCGCCGGGCTCGCGGGTCGTCACCGACTATCTGGACAAGGCTGGATTGACTGAGCCGCTCAACGAGCTGCGCTTCAACCTCGTCGGCTACGGCTGCACGACCTGCATCGGCAATTCGGGCCCGCTGCCCGAGGCACTCGATGCCGCGATCTCCGAGCACGAGCTCGCCGTTGGCGCTGTCCTGTCGGGCAACCGTAACTTTGAGGGGCGAATCCACCCGAAGGTACGCGCCGCGTACCTCGCGTCGCCCCCACTCGTCGTCGCCTACGCGTTGACCGGCACGCTCGACATCGATTTGACCAGCGAGCCGATCGGCATTGGCTCAGACGGCGAGCCCGTCATGCTGGCCGAGATCTGGCCCTCGATGGAGGAGATCAAAGAAGTCATCGCAGCGTCCTTGACCGAGGATCTCTACGCCAAGGAGTACGGCGCGATTTGGGATGGCGACGAGCATTGGCGCGCCCTGTCGGCTCCCACAGGCGAGACGATGGACTGGGATGCCGATTCGACGTACGTGCGCCAGCCACCGTTTTTTACCGGCATGGCCGCCGAGCCGCACGATCTGACCGACATCAACGGCATGCGTGCACTCGCCGTGCTGGGTGACTCGATTACGACCGACCACATCTCGCCCGCTGGCGTGATCCAGCCCGATGGCCCGGCTGGTCGCTGGTTGTTGGAACGTGGTGTCGAGCAGCGCGAGTTCAACTCGTACGGCGCACGTCGCGGCAACCACGAGGTGA
>JAEMTW010000158.1 GCA_016462095.1 Thermoleophilia bacterium | reverse complement strand
TCTTTGGCCTCGTGCTGTCCGGCCTCGTCCCCGTCTGGGTCAAGCCCGACATCGACGCCGAGACCGGTCTGACCGCTGGCATTCCCGTTGAACGCATTGCGCAGGCACTGCAAGAGCATCCGGATGCCAAGGCAGTCATGCTCGTCGAGCCGAGCTACGTCGGTGGCGTCTCGGATGTCGCCGCGATCGCGAAGCTTGTCCACGCCCACGGGATTCCGCTGACGGTCGATGCGGCCTGGGGTGCTCACCTCGGCTTCCATCCCGACCTGCCACCGCATGCCTTGCAGGCTGGTGCAGACGTGCTGGTGACGAGCGTGCACAAGCACATCACGGGTTTTACGCAGTCCTCGCTGGTGCTTGCCCAGTCCGAACGGATTGATCTCGAGCGCCTCGAGCCGGCCTTCGAGGGTCTCCATACGACGAGTCCCTCGGGCGGCATTATGGCCAGCATCGATCGCGCACGCGCGCTGCTCGACGAGCGGGGCGAGGAGCTGCTTGGCAATGCGATCCGTCTGGCTGCGGAGGCGCGTGTGCGTTTCCGCGAGGTTCCCGGCCTTGGCGTGGTGGGCGAGGAGATCGCCGATCGCTCGCCCGCGCTGCTGATGCACGATCCGACGAAGATCGTGCTGACGCTGGTCGGGACGGGTGCTGACGGCCAGGCCGTGTCGACGGTGCTCGAAGAGCGCGGCGTCACGCTCGAGTTCGCCGACCGAGACACCTTCTGCCCGGTGATCACCCTCGCCGATACGGACGAGACCGTCAATCGCATGGTCGACGAGATCACTCGCGCGATCGAGGAGCACCGGGGTACACCACGCCCAATCGTGCCGCTGACCGCGTGGACGGTCGATCCCGATACGGCGATGTCGCCCCGGGATGCGTTCTTCGCCGAACACGAGCGCGTCTCCGCCGCCGAAGCCGTAGGGCGCATCGCGGCCGAGACAGCCGCACCCTACCCGCCGGGCATTCCGGCGCTCGCTCCAGGCGAACGCATCCACGGCGAGGTCCTTGCAGCCCTCCAAGCCGAGGCGGCAAGCGGGACACGGATCGCCTACTGCGGCGACTCACAACTCCAGACCGTCCTCGTCGTCAAGGAGTAGCCGGCACGACAGAGGCCCCCGCTCCGGCTGGAACGAGGGCCTCATCGAACTTCTTATTGAGGGCATTAGCCCTCGGACGTTCTAAGAGATCTTGGCGATGTTAAACGTGCCCTTCAGGAAGATAATCTTCTGAGCAGTGAATTCGGGTTCGTAGGTCGCTGCGTTGAACTTGATCTTGCCTCGGAACTGCGACTTGATCGAGCCGGGCGAATTATCCGCCGCATCATCCAGTTCCTTACACGACACGAGGTCCGGAACCTTGTCCGGGTCCGATGTGTCGGCAAAGCACTTGGTGTTAGCAGTGGTCTTAATCACGAAGGACTCACCAACGAGCTGGTCGTTGAGATAATCCATTGTGGCTTTCTTGACCCCACTCACAACCTTCACGTAGGTGACGTCAAGGCTACCGTTCTTATCGCCGGCGCCCTCCGTGGAAATGTTGATGACCATGTACTTGTTCTGCATTTCCTTCTTGATGTCGTTTGTCGGTGGCGTATCGAACCCGCCCATTTCGCCTTCTTTGCCATCCATCCCGCCATTGTTCGTGCGGCACGGCTTAGACATCGAAGGCCTTTGGCCCTCCTCGCACGGCGGCATATCGAACTTGCACGGCGCTGTCGGCGTTGGCATCACACCAGGATCGCACGCCTTGAGATTGCCATAGTCGAAACCGCCGCCACCGCCGCCTTGCTGACCGCCTTGCTGGCCGCCTTGTTGGCCGCCTTGCTGGCCGCCTTGCTGGCCGCCTTGCTGGCCGCCTTGCTGGCCGCCTTGCTGACCGCCTTGCTGACCGCCTTGCTGACCGCCTTGCTGACCGCCTTGCTGACCGCCTTGCTGGCCGCTCGGCACGCATGGGGCTTGCTGCGTTGGCTGTTGCCCGGCAGCACAATTCGGCATGTTCGCCGGCATGCAGGGGGCTTCCACCGTCGGCTGCTGACCGGCAGCACAATCAGGCAGGTTTGCCGGCAGGCAGGGAACCGTCGGCGTTGGCTGCTGCCCGACAGTGCAGGGGATCATCTGCTGTCGGACCGTTGGATTGAGCGTACGCGCCCCGCCGATGTTCGCCGCTGCCAGCAGAATCACTGCTGCCATCGCTACAAGGAGCGCCGCTCGAAATGTTTTTCTCATAGGGAATGCCTCCAGGGATCGCTAGATGAGCGAATCCTAGAGCCAACCGCGCCACGTTGCAAGCGCCACAATCGTCGGCACACCACGTCGCAACAATCGTCGGCACACAACCTGAGCGTGGCTCGATGCTCTACGTCCAATCAACCGCATTGCGCGGCGTCCGGTCGACCGAGAACGAAAACAGATCGGGACGGTTGTAGTGGCCAACCGCATCAACGTGCTGGAACTCTCCCCTGAGGCGACCGAGGTCGAGCTCGGCGTGGAGAATCTCCTCGCCCGAGCCGGCCGGACCGACGAGCCACGTGCAACACATCGGTAGGTGCCTATGAAATGATCGCCTCTACCCGAATCCCCCCAGGAGCGCGTCCGTGCCCGCAGCAGCAGAGATCGAGATCGTCGGCCCCATTCCCGCAGTGGCGGAAGGTGTGCTGACGGACGCTGCCCTCGACCTCGCTGCGCGGCTTCAGCGCGAACTCGGCGAGCGCCGCAACGAACTGCTCGCGGCGCGCGGCGCTCGCCAACTGCTGCTCGACGCCGGCGGCCTGTTCGACTTCCTCCCCGAGACCGAGGGGATCCGCACAGGCGACTGGCAGGTCGCAACGGCACCGCCTGCGCTGCAGGACCGCCGAGTCGAGATCACAGGCCCAGCTGAGCCGAAGATGATGATCAACGCCTTTAACTCGGGCGCGCGCGTGTTTATGTGCGACCTCGAAGATGCGCTGTCGCCCACCTGGGACAACGTGCTGGCCGGCCAGGTCGCACTGAGCCAGGCAATCCGCCGCGAGCTCGAGTTTACGAGCCCCGAGGGTAAGCACTACCGCCTCAACGACGAGATCGCGACGTTGATCGTGCGTCCGCGCGGCTGGCACCTCGAAGAGCGCCACCTGCTGATCGACGGGACACCGATCGCTGCTGGACTCTTCGATCTCGCGGTCTTTATGACCCACAACGCCAAGGAGCTTTTGGCCCGTGGGCTTGGTCCGTACTTCTACCTCCCGAAGCTCGAGTCGCACCTTGAGGCCCGGCTCTGGAACGATGCTTTCGTGATTGCCCAGGAGGCCGTCGGGGTCCCCCAGGGCTCGATCCGCGCAACGGTGCTGATCGAGACGCTCCCCGCTGCCTTCGAGATGGAGGAGATTCTCTACGAGCTGCGCGACCACTCGGCCGGTCTCAATGCGGGCCGTTGGGACTACATCTTTAGTGCCATCAAGAAGCTCCACGCCCACGAGAACGCGATCCTGCCCGACCGTTCGGCCGTCACGATGGGCGTGCCGTTTATGCACGCCTACACGCAATTGCTCGTGCGCTCCTGCCATCGCCGCGGTGCGCACGCGATTGGTGGCATGGCTGCGTTTATCCCCTCACGCCGCGACGCAGCGATCAACGAGGTCGCCTTTACGAAGGTCCGCGAGGACAAGGAACGCGAGGTCAATGGTGGCTGCGACGGCACCTGGGTCGCCCACCCCGACCTCGTACCGCTCGCGCTGGAGATCTTCGACGCCGTCCTCGGCGATCGCCCGAACCAGGTTGGCCGACTCCGCGAAGACGTCGTGCCCAACGCCGCCGCACTCGTCGCGCTTGGCGAGACACCCGGCGAGATTACCGAAGCCGGCGTGCGCACCAACATCTCGGTCGGCGTGCGCTACATCGCCGCTTGGCTCGGTGGACAGGGCGCAGTCGCGATCGACAATCTGATGGAAGATGCCGCCACGGCCGAGATCTCTCGCGCCCAACTGTGGCAGTGGCTCCACTTCGGCGTCACGCTCGCCGACGGGCGGACGCTCACACAGGAGCTCTACGCGACCTTCCGCGACGAGGAGATTGAGCGGATCGGCGGCCGCAGTGAGGGCCGTGTTGGCGAGGCAGTCGACCTGCTCGACGAACTCGTTCTCCAAGAGCGCTTCGAAGAGTTTTTGACGGTGCCGGCCTACGCGAGGCTGGCGTAGCCGGACCAATCGGCTCGCTGTAACTCCCAGAGGCAGTCGATACCAACGTCGTCGGGCGCGCGCATGCCCGTCGCCTCGCGGTCGCCGAGCAGCGTGTAGCCAAGCCGCCTCGGCACGCCAGCGCTCGGGAGGTTCGTGACGTCGTGGATGATGCGCAGGTGGTCGATCTGTGGGTCGACAAAGGCGAGATCTGTCAGCAGTCCGGCCGCAACCGTCATGATCCCCTGCCCCGTCCACCCGTCCGCCAGCCAGTAGCCAAGCTCGAGCCCGTCGGGCCCAAGGCGATCGTGGAGCCCTGCCGCACCAACGACCATGTCCTCGATAAACACGCCGAAATGGCGATCTGCTCCCGCGTCCCACTTGTCGTTCCACTCCGCGATCTTGCCGATCGCGTCGTAATCGTCGGCAAACCACTCGTCGACCCATGGCAGACGCGGACGTAGTCGCTCGGCAGAACCCATGATGACGTCCCTCAACTCTTCGGCGTCTTCCGCTGCCCACCGCCTGACCTCAACCTCGCCAAACTCGGCCTGCTCGGTTGTCGGTCGCGTCACGCCGATGGCACGTCGACGACAGCGAAGGTCGCCAAAGCGATCGCAAGGATGCGATCTTGGTC
>JAEMTW010000157.1 GCA_016462095.1 Thermoleophilia bacterium | reverse complement strand
TGACACCGGCGTCACGTGTCCGATTGGGGTCGGCGTCTCCGCCGACTAGACCACTCGGCTGCCTGACATGACAGGCGTCGAAATTAGGCTCCAACCGTGCGGTGGGCGCGGCTGCTTGCGGAGTAAATGATCGCTCCCCGGTATGCTCCACCGCGCTGGAGCGGTGTCCGAGTGGTTGAAGGAGCACGATTGGAAATCGTGTAGGCGGGGTTAACCTGTCTCGAGGGTTATCGACGCGTGCTGCACGCCACCAAGGCCCCCTCGCGACCAGCACCGTCGAGCACGGCTACGCCGCACTCGAGCAGCAGCGTCGACGGCGCCGGCCAGCACCCACGATCAATTCCACTGGTAATCGGCCGGCTTTATCGACGCGTGCTGCACGCCACCAAGGCCCCCTCGCGACCAGCACCGTCGAGCACGGCTACGCCGCACTCGAGCAGCAGCGTCGACGGCGCCGGCCAGCACCCACGATCAATTCCACTGGTAATCGGCCGGCTTTCGAATCCCTCTAACCGAGCGGCGAGCCGAACACTCATGCCGGATATGCTGCGCCCTGTTGGAGCGGTGTCCGAGTGGTTGAAGGAGCACGATTGGAAATCGTGTAGGCGGGGTTAACCTGTCTCGAGGGTTCGAATCCCTCTCGCTCCGTAAAGAACGGTGTCCGCTACCGTTCTGACACCCCGGGCGTATAGCTCAGCGGTAGAGCGCTCGCCTCACACGCGAGAAGTCCCTGGTTCGAACCCAGGTACGCCCACTCCCCCGGACCGCTGCCACGCATCGCGCCACGGTGCGATGATCTACGGATGGCAGCGCAGCATCTCTCCGCCGAACAGGCGATCGCCGAAGTCAAGGATGGCGACACGATCATGGTCGGCGGGTTCGGACTCGTTGGCGCGCCGCTCTCGCTGATCGACGCGCTGGTTGAGCAGTCGACGGCGACAGACCTGACGATCATCTCGAACAACGTCGGCGAACCCGGTCGCGGACTCGGGCTGTTGCTGCGCCAAGGCCGGATTCGCAAGTCGATCGCGTCGTTCTTTACCTCCAACCCCGAGGCCGTCGAGGCCGCGAGCAGCGGCGCGCTCGAGTACGAGCTGATCCCGCAGGGCACGCTGGCCGAGGCGATCCGGGCTGGCGGTGCTGGCATCCGTGGTTTCTACACACCCGTCGGCGCAGGTACCGATCTGGCGGCTGGTCGTGAACAGCGCGAGATCGACGGCGTGCTCTGCGTCTTGCAACCGCCAATCACTGCCGACGTTGCACTGATCTATGCGACGTGGGGCGACCGACTCGGAAACCTGCGCTATCGCCGCACCGCACAGAACTTCAATCCGGCGATGGCAACTGCGGCCACGCTGACGATCGCCGAGATCGCCGAACTCTGTGAGCCCGGCGGGATCGAGCCAGAGAGCATCCACACCCCGCACCTCTACGTCAATCGGATCGTGCCGAGCACATTGCGACTCGCCGACGTCCCCGGGGCCGGCACATGAGCGACGCCCGCGATGTCATCGCCGCGCGTGCGGCACAAGAGCTCCGTGCCGGCGAAATCGTCAACCTCGGCATCGGCATCCCCAATCGCATCCCTGGCTTTCTCGACCCGGCCGTTGAGGTCTTTCTCCACACCGAGAACGGGCTGCTCGGCGTTGGCCCTCGCCCCGAGCCCGACGAGTTGGACCTCGAACTGATCGACGCGGGCAAGAAGCCCGTCACGTTGACCGCCGGCGCGGCCCTGTTCGACTCGGCCGCGTCCTTCGCGATGATCCGCGGCGGCCACATCGACACGGTCGTGCTCGGCGCACTGCAGATCTCGGAGACCGGCGACATCGCCAACTGGATGGTGCCCGGCGGCAAAGCGCTGGGCGTCGGCGGCGCCATGGACCTCGTGGTGGGTGCCAAGCGTGTGATCGTGACGATGACGGCGCTGACGCCCGACGGTGAACCGAAGCTGATCCCCGCCTGCACCTTCCCACTGACGGCCGTTGGCGTCGTCAAGGTCGTCATCACCGAACACGCCGTGTTTCGCTTTGTCGACGGCGAACTCGTCCTCACCGAACTGCTCGATGGGGCAACCGAAGCTGTGGTCGCCGCCGAGACGTCGGCGCGGTACAGCGTCACACTCGCCTAAACGCCGGGCGCGATCGTGCGGAAACCGGCGATACGGACAGCGGCAGCTTGGCGCTCGCCGATGCGTCGAGATAAGCGATTACCAACGCTCTTCGGCCCGTACCGCCAGCAGCGCATCCGTCAGCGCATTGGGAGGGCCCGGGGTCTCGAGCGGTTCAAAATCTGTGTGCCGACGGCGAGGAGGGATCGCTTTGCCTTCAGCGATTAGGCGATCGAGCACTGGTGAGAGACGTGTCGGCGGCCCGATTTCTGCGACCGGGCGGTTGCGGTCGGTCACGATGATGCGCTCGCCGTCTGCGACACGCCGCAGGTAGGCACTGAGATTGCGGCGCAGCTCTCCAATTCCGACTTCGTCACTCATGCCAGTGAACGTAGCACTTTTTGATTTGGCGATCACGCTGGGAACTTCAATCGTTTTGGCCATGCCCGGAACATATGCTCACGCGTGCGCAGAGGGGTGCGCGATTCGCGTCCCTCCCCACACGCAGCACTACAGCAGCGCCACGCACTCTCTCCGATGACACCGCAACACGTTCGCGCCGTGCACTTGGTCATACCCAAGCCAGACCCTCGCACCATACCGAGCGCGGCTCATCCCCCGAACGTGCGCCAGAGCAAGAACACGTTGAGACCAATAATCAACGCCGCCACACTGCTTGCAGCAAACAGCGTCAGGCGGCTAATCACAAAGCGGCCCATCAGTGACCGGTCGCGCATCGCCAGGATCAGCGGGATCAACGCAAAGGGAATGCCGAAACTGAGGACCACCTGGCTCAGAATCAACGCCCTCGACGGATTGACACCAATCGCAATCACCGCGATCGCCGGCAGCATCGTGATCAAACGACGCAGAAACAACGGAATCTTGCGATCGATGAAGCCCTCAATAATCACCTGACCCGCCAATGTCCCGACGCTCGACGACGAGATTCCAGAGGCCAACAGAGCCAACGCGAACAAGACCGGTGCGGCTGGCGACAGGTACGTGCCAAGCAGCGAATGAACCTGCTCGAGGTCGACGACATCCGTCATGCCCCGCGAATAAAAGACCGCTGCCGCAACGATCAACATCGCCATGTTGACGGCGCCGGCGATCGCCATTGCGATCACCACGTCGATCCGTTCGAAGCGAATCAGGCGCGCACGATCGTCATCGCTCCGACCCACCGCGCGCGGCTTCGTCAGTGCCGAGTGCAAATAGATCACGTGTGGCATCACCGTCGCGCCAATGATGCCCGCCGCCAAGAGAATGCTCTCCGTGCCATCGAAGCCGGGGATTACCAGCCCTTTCGCAACCGCAACGCCACTCGGACCCGCCATCACGACCTGGACGAGAAACCCGACGATGATGATGCCCAAGAGCCCTGTGATAACAGCTTCAAAATGGCGAAACCCGCCGCGCGTCTGCAACGCCAAGATCGCGAACGAGCCGACGGCCGTGACCAGCGCTGCCGGCAAGAGCGGCAGTCCAAACAACAGGTAGAGCGCCACCGCAGCACCGATGAACTCGGCGAGATCCGTCGCCATCGCAACAAATTCAGCAATCAACCAGAGCCCAATCGTGACGGGCTTCGAGTGGCGCTTACGACACACCTCCGGGAGTGACATGCCCGCGGCAATACCGAGCTTGGCGCTCATCGACTGCACGAGCATGCCCATCAGGTTGGCGGCCAGGATGACCCACAGCAGCATGTAGCCGTAGCCCGAGCCCGCTGCGATGTTGGTGGCAAAGTTGCCCGGGTCGACGTAGGCGATCGCCGCCACGAAGGCGGGTCCAAGAAACGGCCACAACTTGCGCAGGCCTCGACGATTGCCCTTCAACGACTCCTCGGCCGCCGCCAACACGCGCGCCTCGCCCGGCAGGGCCGCAGCAGCGGGATTCTCGAGCGATTCTGCAAAGTGAGGGGGCGCCACATCTGAAGTTTAGGCGTTCCTAGAAATTATTGCTACAGCCAGAGCTCACGATTGCGCAAATCGTCGTCGGCGGGGAACTCGCTCGCCAGCTGATCAAGCTCAGAAATGAGCCAGCCGATTCCACCCCCATGCCCCGGCAGGAGAATCAGCCCCGCATGCCCCACGCCGTCGACGATCGCGCGGTTCCCGCGCTGACGGAAGTGATCGACGTTGCGCGTCACAATCGCGCGGCTCTCCGCGCGCCCCCACTCAATGACCCGATCGTCGGAGAGTCCGGCCAGTTCCGGATCGCCATCAATCGCTTTAACGTCCAATCCGCGCTCTCGAAGCGGCGCAACCAACTTCCCCGGCAGCATCGCATCAAGGAGCAGCTTCAACCGGCGAGCCGCTCCAGACCCGCAAGGTATGCAGCGCGCCCTTCCTCATATGCGCGCACGTTTGCCTCGATGAGATCGTCGATGTCATCCGGATACGCGCCGTAGTACGCGATTGCCGCCTCAACCTGCGCCAGCGAACGCCCCGTCGACTCCGCCGCAGCCGCGACGTCGCCGCCATGCGCCTTCACGATGCCCATCAACTCCCAAACCTCCAGTCCCGTTCCGCGGAGAAATGCCCGTCGCGCGGGGCCGTTTTCTGTGAAGTCGATCAGCGGGTGCTCGGTCATGCGAATCGCCTCTTCGACCATCCGCTGGGCGAGCGTGCGCGGCGGCACACCTGCCAGCTTGGCCTGGAAGTAGAGGCGTTGGAGGGTGTCTTCCTTGAAGCGGAGGCTAAGTGGAGTGGCCATGTAGTGC
>JAEMTW010000156.1:2543-4857 GCA_016462095.1 Thermoleophilia bacterium | reverse complement strand
TCACAAAGGGGTCAGACCCTTATGTGACATTTCCGCAGGAAGCGTTGCTATTCCGTCGTCGGTTGGGGCGGGCATGTCACATAAGGGTCTGACCCCTTTGTGACATTCGCCATCCGACTCGCCCACGGGCGCAATCAAGTCAGGGGCCTGGTTGCGAGGGAGGACACCACATCCGCGCGGATGTCATGTCCGCATGTCATGTCCTAGCGAGCGATCAGGCCCGACTGCTCTGGCCGCACGGCGTGCACGGTGGCAGTGGGGGCGATCGCGCGTGCGGCTATGGCGACCTGGTCGGCTGCATCCGCAGCACACCAGATCAGCACCGAGGGTCCCGCACCCGAGAGCGTGACACCGAGCGCGCCGAGTTCGGCGGTGCGGCTACGCAGCGCAGTAAAGGTTGGCATCAGGGGTTCACGCGCGTCTTGATGGAGGCGGTCGGTCAGCGCGACGGAGAGATCCTCAAGTGAGCCGGTATGCAGTGCATGCACGAGTAGCGCGGCATGTTGGATGTTCCAGACGGCGCTGCTGCGTGGGACGTCGGTGGAGAGTGCCGCGCGCGCCTGCGACGTCGCAACGCGCTCATCGGCAACGACTACGACGAGGCCGAGCACGGCGGGCGGATCGATGCGACGGGCGACGGCAGGGTCGCCAGCCGCGATCGTGATACCGCCAAGCACGCTCGCGGCGACGTTATCGGGGTGGCCCTCAATGGCCGAGGCGCGCAAGACCAGGCTGGCGTTGCTCAACTCGCGATCGCGCAACCGATCGGCAACCGCCAAGGCGGCCACGATGGCCGCAGCGGATGAGCCACAACCGGCCCCGAGGGGGATCTCGTTTTCGATCGTGATCGCGAGGTCGTCGCCACGCTCATCAAGCTCGGCAAGCAGCGTCGAGACAACGAGGTTGCTGGCGTCCTGCGGCAGCGACGAGGCTCCCTCGCCGGCAAGCTGCACGGAGAGTGGACCGGGGCGTCGCTCGGCGCCTACGCGCAGCCGAAAAGGCAACGCAATCGCGAGGCAGTCATAGCCAGGGCCGAGGTTCGCAGAGGACCCCGGCACGTCGATCGTTACTTGAGTCGCAGCCACAGCCGAGAGCCTAGAGGATCGACCCGGCCCGACTTGTGGGTCGCCTAGCCGAGGTTCCCTTTTGCGTTAGAAGAGACTAGGATCGGATTAGTGCCCTGGACCGAGGGTACAGAGGAGGAGATTCGATGGGACAGACCATCACCGTGACCGTCAATGGCACGGCCCATACGGCGGAAGTCGAGCAGCGAACGCTGCTTGTGCACTTCCTCCGCGAGACACTCAATTTGACCGGCACCCACATCGGCTGTGACACGTCGACGTGTGGCTGCTGCACCGTGCACCTCGACGGCGAGACCGTTCTGTCGTGCTCGCTGCTCGCAGTCCAAGCCGATGGTCGCGCCGTGCGCACGGTTGAGGGCTTGGAGCAGAACGGCGAGCTCCACCCGATCCAGAGGGCCTTCTACGAGAACCATGGCCTCCAGTGCGGGTTCTGCACGCCGGGGATGATGATGTCCGCACTCGGTGTGATCGAGCAGCATCCAGACGCCTCGGACGACGAGATCCGCGAAGCACTCGAGGGCAACCTCTGCCGCTGCACCGGGTATCAAAACATCGTGGCTGCAGTTCGTAGCGCCGCTGACGAGATGGCGAGGAGCTGACATGGCTACCACCGAACGACTCACCAGCGGCGGCGTCGGCGAGGCCGTACTCCGCAAGGAAGACCGCAAGTTTGTCACGGGCGAGGGTCGCTACGTCGATGATCTGAAGCTACCCGGCATGTTGCACGCTGCCTTCGTACGCTCCTCGTTTGGACACGCGAAGATCAACAGTATCGATGCCTCGGCCGCCCTGGCCATGCCCGGCGTCCACGCCGTGTTGACAAACTCGACGCTGCCGGTGGAGACTGGTGTGCTGAGCGCCTCCAATCCGGGCGGCGACGTTCGCCACCCCGAGCAGGCAATTCTGGCCAAGGAGTTCGCGCGCTACGTTGGCGAGCCCGTGGCGATGGTGATTGCCGACGATCGCTACCTCGCCCGCGACGCGGCCGATGCCGTGCAGGTTGATTACGACCCGGTCCCGGTCGTGGTCGATGCCGAGAAGGCGCTCGAGCCCGGTGCGCCCCTCGTGCACGCCGAGTACGACAGCAATCTCGTCAAGACCCTCGCGCACGTCACCGACGGCTTTGCCGACGCTTTGGCGAAGGCGCCGAAGAAGATCTCGCTGCGCGTCGTCAACCAGCGCGTGACGCCGATGCCGATGGAGACTCGTGGTTGCATTGGCGACTGGTC
>JAEMTW010000156.1:0-2533 GCA_016462095.1 Thermoleophilia bacterium | reverse complement strand
GGTCGAACTCGACCGGTGAGGTGACGCTCTACACGTCGACGCAGGTCGCGCACTTTGTGCGGACGTTCGTCAGCATCGTCTGCGGCACGTCCGAGGCGAAGGTGCGCGTCGTCACCCCCGACGTGGGTGGTGGCTTCGGCGCCAAGCTCAACACGTATCGCGAGGAGTTCGCAGTCTGTGCGGCCTCGAAGGTTGTGGGTCGTCCCGTCAAGTGGATCGAGGACCGCACCGAGAACGCGGTTGCCACGATCCACGGTCGCGACCAGGTCCAGTACTACGAGGCCGGGGTCGACGAGAACGGCAAGATCCTCGCACTCAAGTTCGATGCGGTCCAAAACAACGGGGCCTACAACCAGCTCCTGACGCCGTCCATCTCGCACCTGACGCTGTTTATGGTGCCCGGCTGTTACGACATTCAGGACGTCTCGATCACGATTCGTCAGGTCTTTACAAACACGACGCCGACCGACGCCTATCGCGGTGCGGGTCGCCCCGAGGCAACGCACGGGATCGAGCGGCTGATGGATGCGATTGCGGACGATCTCGGCATCGATGCCGCAGAGGTTCGCCGTCGCAACTTCATTAAGGCCGACCAGTTCCCGTACGCATCGGCAACGGGTCTCTCGTACGACTCGGGTGACTACCACGCGACGCTCGAGGTTGCCCTCGAGTTGTCGGAATACGCGGGCTTCGAAGCGCGGCGAGCCGAGGCGGCGAAGCGCGGCAAGTACCGCGGGATCGGACTCTCGACGTACGTCGAGGTCTGTGGTCTCGCACCGAGCGCCGTCACCGCAGCGCTCGGTATTGGCGCGCCGGGATGGGAGCACTCGACCGTGCGCCTGCACCCGACGGGCAAGGCAACCGTCATCACGGGCACCTCGCCACACGGCCAGGGCCACGCGACGAGTTGGTCGCAGATCACGCAGACCGAGCTTGGTATTCCGTTCGATGACGTCGAGGTGATTCACGGCGATACGGCCTTCCAGCCGTACGGTCTTGGCACCTACGGCTCGCGTTCGTTGGCCGTCGGTGGCATTGCGCTCTACCGCTCGCTCGGCAAGGTCCGCGAGAAGGCACGCGAGTTGGCGGCACATCTGCTCGAGTGCTCGATCGATGATCTTGAGTGGACGGGCACGTCGTGGCAGGTCAAGGGTTCGCCCGACCGCGCCAAGACGATTCAAGAGCTCGCCTATGCGGGTTGGACGTCGGCCAGTCTGCCGGAAGGCATCGAGCCGGTGCTCGAGGCGACCACGTTCCACGATCCGCCGAACTTCACGTTTCCCTTCGGCACGCACGTGTGTGAGGTCGAGATCGATCAGGCCACGGGCCGCGTCGAGGTCGTCAACTACACGGCGGTCGACGACTGCGGCAACGTCATCAATCCGATGATCGTTGACGGTCAGGTCCACGGCGGCATCATTCAAGGTCTGGGACAGGCGTTGTTCGAGGAGACGGTCTACTCGGAGGATGGGCACATGCTCACGCCGACACTCGTCGAATATCTCGTGCCCAGCGCGGCGGACGTCCCGCCGATGACGCTGCACCGCACGACGACGCCGTCGACATCGAACCCGATGGGGGTCAAGGGCATTGGTGAGGCCGGCACGATCGCCGCGTCCGCGGCAATCGTCAATGCGGCGGTCGATGCACTCTCCGTGATTGGTGTTCGGCACCTTGAGATGCCGATGCAGCCAGCGCGTATTTGGAACGTTATGCAGGAGGCGAAGTCGTGATTCCGTCCACACTCGAGTACACAAAGGCCACGTCGCTCGACGAGGCCTTGGCTGCCGTTAAGGCGGGCGCACGTCCGTTGGCCGGTGGCATGTCGCTGATGCCGATGATGCGGCTCCGCCTGGCAGCACCTGGCGCTGTCGTCGATCTCGGCGGGGTGCCAGAACTGGTCGGCATCTGCGAAGACGGCGATGAGATCGCTATTGGTGCAATGACGACCCATCGCTCGGTTGCGAATGATCCACTGATCCGCCAGCACTGCCACGTCGTCGCGCAGGCTGCGGCTGGTGTTGGCAGCATGACGATCCGCAATCGCGGCACGATCGGTGGCTCGCTTGCGCATGCCGATCCGCACGGCGATCTGCCTGCGGCAATTCTTGCGGCGGGTGGCGCCGTGATCGTGCGCGGTTCGGGTGGCGAGCGTCGCATCGACATTGGCGACCTGATCACGAGCTACCTGACGACCTCACTGGCCGAGGACGAGCTGATCACCCAGGTTCGTCTGCCCAAGGGCGCGGGCCAGTCGGCCTACGCCAAGTTCCACCGGCGCGCGATTGACTGGTCGATCATTGGCGTCGGTGTCAGCATCGGTGCGGACGGTGTCCGTGCTGCTGCAACCGGCGTCGGCGACCACCCGACGCGGCTGGCGGGGTTCGAGTCCGTCCTCAACGGTGGCGGTTCGCTCGAAGACGCGATCGCAAAGGCTGGCGAGGGGCTCAGCCCACTCGGCGACCTCGATGGTTCGACCGAGTACAAGCTGCATCTCGTCGGTGTCCTGGCTGGCCAGGCGCACGCCGAGGCC
>JAEMTW010000155.1:1353-4884 GCA_016462095.1 Thermoleophilia bacterium | reverse complement strand
CCGCTCCTCCTCGACAACCTCAGCAGGCGCACGCTCGACAAACTTCGCGTTGCCCAGCTTCGCCTCGGCCTTCTTATGCTCGGCAAGCGCCTCCTCACGACGCTTGGCCAGCCGATCACGCAACTTGCCCGCCAGGCCATCGCCCTGAATATGCAAGGTCGCCGCGCCCGCGGGGAGTGGCACCGCAGGACCGGCCGCTGCAGTTTCGACCAGTCGAATCGCACCGAGCGCAGCCAACAGCGCAGACTCACCGCGTACGGCATCTGCCTCACCGGTGATCGTTGCGACCAGCTCGGCACGCGGACTCAACTCGGCGTCTTGACGCAAGCGTCGCACGCCGGTGACGGCCTGAATCACAGCCGCGACAGTCGTGGCTGCCGAGGCATCGCGTGGAATGCCCTCCGTGGTCGGGAACTCCGACCACGCCAGCAGCCCGGTGCGCGCTGGCAGGAACGACCACAGCTCCTCCGTGACGAACGGACACATCGGATGCAACAGGCCCAGCGTGCGTTCGATCACGAACAGCGCGGTCTCGGACGCGGCGCGCTTCGACGCGACATCGTCGCCGTACAGGCGCGCCTTGATCGCCTCGAGGTACCAATCGCAGAACTCGTTCCAGATGAAGGAGTAGAGCGTCTTCGTGGCGGCCGAGAACTGGAAGTCCTCGTAGCCCGCCGTGACGTCGTCGATCGTCTGCGCCAAGCGATCGAGAATCCAACGGTCGACAGCCTCGAGACCGTTCGGCGTCGGCAGCGCCTCCGGATCCGCATTGAGCAGCACGAGGCGACTCGCGTTCCAGAGCTTGTTCGCCAGGCCGCGCCCCTCATCGATCATGCCCTCGGCAAAGCGCACATCCTGCGTCGAACACATCTTCAGCAGGCCATAGCGCGTCGCATCGGCGCCGTACTGGTCGATCAGTTCCAGCGGGTCGACGCCCGTGCCGAGCGACTTCGACATGCGTCGACCATCAGCCGCTTGGATCGTCGAGTTGATGTACACGTCGGTAAATGGCAGACCGTCGGCAAAGGCGATGCCGGTCATGATCATCCGCGCCACCCAGAGGTTGATGATGTCGCGGCCCGTGACGAGCACGTTGCCCGGGTACCACTTCGCAAGCTCGGGTGTCTGGTTGGGCCAGCCAAGCGTGGCGTAGGGCCAGAGCGCCGACGAGAACCACGTATCGAGCACGTCGGTCGACTGCTCCCAGCCCTCGCCCTCCGGGCGCTCAACCTGCACGACATGCGTGCCGTCTTCGGCAAACCAGACGGGCAAGCGATGGCCCCACCACAGCTGGCGCGAGACGCACCAAGGACGAATCTGCTCCATCCAATCGAGGTAGATCTTCTCCATCCGCTCGGGATGGAACCGCACCTCGCGCGACTTGACGACGTCGATCGCCGGCTTGGCCAGCTCGTCCATCCGACAGAACCACTGCAGCGAGATCAGTGGCTCGATGCGAGCACCAGAGCGCTGACAGAAGCCGACAGAGTGCCGGTACGGCGTCTCCTCGCGCAGTGCGCCACTCTCGCGCAGGTGCTCGACGGCGCGCTCGTGCCCCTCGTCGGCCGTCAGCCCCTCCCACTCGGGCATCAGGTCGGTCAGCAAGCCATCGAGGCCGATCGCCGAGAGCGCCTCGAGGCCATGATCCTTGCCGATCTCGAAGTCGATTGGGTCGTGGCCTGGCGTGATCTTGAGCGCACCCGTGCCGAATTCGATCTCAACCCGCTCGTCCGCAATGATCGGGATCCTACGACCGACCATCGGCACGATTGCGAACTTGCCGAGCAGCGAGGCGTAGCGCGGATCGTCGGGATGCACGGCGATCGCGACGTCGGCGAGGATCGTGACGGGACGCACCGTGGCGATCGAGATCTCGCCACCACCCTCGACCGCGTAGGCAACCTCGTAGAGCGCGTCGTTGACATCCTTGTGTTCGACCTCAAGGTCCGAGATCGCGGTGGCGAGCGGGACGCTCCAGTTGACGAGGTAGTTGTCGCGATAGATGTAGCCACGGCTATGCAACTCAACAAAGACGTCCTGCACGGCCAGCGCGTAGTCGTCGTCCATCGTGAAGCGCTCGCGCGAGTAGTCCATCGAGGCGCCGAGGCGCTTGTACTGCTCGATGATCGTGGAGCCCGTCGCCTCTTTCCACGCCCAGACGCGCTCGATAAAGGCGTCGCGTCCAAGGTCGTGGCGGGTCTTGCCTTCGGCGGCGAGGCCACGCTCGACGACCATCTGCGTGGCGATACCCGCATGGTCGGTGCCCGCCTGCCAGAGCACGTTGCGGCCCTGCATGCGACGCCAACGAATCAACAGGTCTTGCACAGCGCCGTTGAGCGCATGGCCCATGTGCAGCGAGCCCGTCACATTTGGCGGCGGCAACGCGATGCAGTACGGCTCGCCCGGAGCACTCGGGTCGGCCGTGAAGACGTTGGCCTCAGCCCAACCAGCGAAGACGCGCCCCTCAACCTCGGCGGCCTCGTAACGCGTGCGCTGTTCTAGTTCTGCTCGGCGATCCATAGGTTTGGGAGTGTAACGAGGCGGTGCTGATCGCCCCTCCGACCCCCCATGGAGTGCCGAACACCCTGTACCCTGACCATTGACTCAGGAGATGTCCTCATGCGCCGTATCGCCTTCGCCCTATCCGCCATCGTCGTGCTCGGCATTCTCGCCGCCTGCGGTGGTGGAACATCGACCACGCCCGGCGCCGCCACTGGCGACGGCAGCAACTCCACGAGTAACGCTACCGCTCCGATCAAGGAAGGCGGCATCCTCCGCGTCGGCTACACCGATCCGCCGGACGGCATCAATCCCTTCGTTGGCACGAACCAGGTCTCCTACATCATCTTCCAAGAGACGTACCCTGCGCTCGTCCAGTACGACGAAAACTTCAAGCTCGTCGGCGACTGGGCCGAATCGTGGACGATCTCGCCCGACGGCAAGGTCTACACGTTCAAGGTCAAGCCGGGCAAGTGGTCGGACGGCACGCCACTGACCGCCAAAGACGCGGAGTGGACTGGCAACACCGTACTCAAGTACGCCGACGTCTCGACCGGTCTGATGGCGGGCTACATCAACTACGCGACGAGCTTCAAGGCGATCGACGACAGCACGCTCGAGATCACCTACTCCACCGCGGTCTCCAATGCGCTCGCCAATCTCCAGCCGTTCTACATCCTGCCCAAGCACGTCTTTGAGCAGCATCTCGGCAACAAGGGCAAAGAGCTCAAGCAGTGGGACATGAAGGCCGAAGGCGAACTCGTCGGCGGCGGCCCCTTCTTCGTCAAGGGCTATGACGAGCAGGGCACCACTCTGCTGGAGCGCAACCCCGGCTACTACGGTCCGAAGCCGCACCTCGACGCGATCGGGATCACCGTCTACCAAAACCCCGATGCGATGGTCAGCGCCTTCAAGGCCGGCGAGATCGACTCGATGGACAAGGTGCCCGTCACCCTCGTCAAGCAACTCGAGGCGGATCCCGGCGTGCAGATTCGCGCAGAAGCCGTCCCCGACGTGATCAACATTGGCTTC
>JAEMTW010000155.1:0-1343 GCA_016462095.1 Thermoleophilia bacterium | reverse complement strand
ACCCGAACGTCAAGCCCGAGATCTACGACATCGCGCTCGCCAATTCGATCCTCGACGAGGCAGGCTACGCCATGGGTGCAGATGGCATCCGCCAAACCCCAGAGGGCACGCCGATGAGTTACGAAGTGATTATGCCGATGGACATTCAAGGACAACAGCGCAAGTTCGACATCCTCCAAGAGGACTGGCGGAAGATTGGCATTGAGGTCACGGCGCGACCGATGGACGGGTCGGCTGCAGGCGCCGCGATGATGGCACCCGACGGAAAGTACCTCGACTTCGACATCCACATGTGGTCGTGGCTCGGCTACATCGACCCCGATTTCATGCTGATGACGGTCATGTGCGACCAGCTAGGCAACTGGTCCGACGTCGCCTACTGCAACCCCGAGTACGACAAGCTCTACCAAGCGCAGGGCGCCGAGATGGACCCCGTCAAGCGCCAGGCAATCGTCTGGGAGATGCAGGAGATCCTGCAGCGCGACCACCCCTACATCTTCATTGCCCAATCCGAATTTGCCCGCGCCTTCCAGAAGAACTGGGGCGGGCTGACTCCGGTCTATCTGCTCTACGTCTCGAAGATTCCGTGGGACACGATTCACCAGACGGGGTAGGCACGACCTCGCACGACCTAGTGGGTCGAGCGACTTAGAGCAACGAGCGTTCGAGGCGATCGAGCCAGTCGCGCACGAGCGCGCCAAACAGCGCTGGCCGCTCAATGCGCCCGATGTGGTGACCACCAAGGTCGAGCGTCGCGAACGTGCCTCGGGGAAACTCGGGCAGCAACGATTGCTGCGCACGCCAACCCACCGTCGCGTCCTGCCGGCCAGTCACCACAAGGCTTGGCCCGACGAACGGCGCCTGCGGCTCCCCCGCCCGTCCCTGATGCACGTAGTGCTGGTCGAGCCGTTCCAAAAAGTCGCGGTCACAGGCCCGATAGCCCGGCATGTCGTAGGCGCGGATCTCGTCGAGCATGCGCTGCTCGTGCACCACGAGTCCCTCGGGAATCCACGCCTCATCTGCGGCGAGATCGTGGAAGAGCGACACGTCGGGATAGAGCGTGACGGGCGCGGGTAGATCGCGCGAGTTGTCTGCCCCAGGCAGGTCGGGCACGAGCAGCGCAGCGCCCAACAGTCGCTCGGGGATCGTCCGCACCAGACCGAGGGTCAGATAGCCACCGTACGAGTTGCCCGCCACCGCAAAGGGCTCCTCGCCGATCACCTCGTCGGCGATAGCCGTCACAATCTCCAGCATCTGCTCCTGGTTCTGCAACCAGTCGGGCGCTGGAGTCGTGCCGTGGCCCGGCAGGTCGAAGTAGATCCTCCGCCAGCCCGCCTGCTCGG
>JAEMTW010000012.1:1857-19168 GCA_016462095.1 Thermoleophilia bacterium | reverse complement strand
GGTCGAGTTGGCGCGTGAGGCCTACGGTGTCGTCGTTGATCCAAAGACGCTCGTGCTTGATCTTGCGGCTACAAAGAAGCTTCGTGCCCAGTTGACCAAGAAGCGTGGCCGCAATTTCCAGGGCGAATTACTGTCTCTGGTCAAGTTGCCGCATCGCATGGCCGTGTCGCCCCACAAGGCGGCTGCCAAGCCACGTAAGAAGAAGCCGGCGGCTCGCCGCTAGGTTCGAAAAGACGAAGCGGCGACGGCGCATGCCGTCGCCGCTCTGTTCTTACCTGAGCCGTCATCGATTAGATCCCTTAGGACGGGTACGCTCTCACCTATGCGCAGACCACTCGAAGACGTCACCATCCTCGCGATCGAGCAGTACGGCGCGGGCCCTTGGGGCACCGTGCACCTCGCCGACCTCGGCGCGCGCATTATCAAGATCGAGGATCCGACCAGCAAGGGCGACATCGGTCGCTACGTGCCGCCATTCCAGGAGGGCGAGGACTCGCTCTTCTTCGAGACGTTCTGCCACAACAAGGAGTCGATCTCACTCCAGCTGCGCTCACCGGAGGGCCGGGCGACCTTCGAGCGCCTCGTCCCCCACGCCGACGCGGTCTTCTCGAATCTACGCGGTGACGGTCCGGCGAAGCTAAAAATTCTTTACGACGACCTCAAGCACCTCAATCCGGCGATCGTCTGCGCCTCGTTGTCTGGCTTCGGCATGACGGGTCCGCGCGCGGCTGAGGGCGGCTACGACTACATCGCCCAAGGCATGGCCGGCTGGATGAGCCTGACCGGCGATCCCGACGGCCCGCCAACCAAATCGGGTCTGTCGCTCGTCGACATGTCAACCGGCTACGCGGCCGCGCTGGCAATGATGTGCGCCCTTTGGCGTGCGCGCCGCGACGGTGAGGGCTGCGACGTCGACGTCTCACTGTTCGAGACGGCGTTCAACCTCGACATGTACGTCTCGACGTGGCATCTGTCGCGCGGCTGGGAGCCGATTCGTACCCGCAACTCGTCGCACCCATCGATCGTGCCGTTTGGGAACTTCCCGACCTCCGATGGCTGGGTCGTGATCGCTTGCGCCAAGCAGAAATTCTTCGAAAATCTCGTACATGCGATCGGTGTCGAGTGGATGCTCGAGGACGAGCGTTACGCGACGACAGCCGCCCGCCTCGAGCATCGCGACGCCTGCACGGCCGATCTCGAACAGGTACTCGCAACGAACACCACCGACCACTGGGTCAAGGTACTCGCGGCGGCCGACGTCCCGAGCGGCCCGATCTACTCGATCGCCGAGGCTGCCGCCGACCCGCAGACGATCGCGCGCGACCTGATCGCCGAGACCGAACACCCCGTGCTCGGGACAGTGCGCCAGATCCGCTCGCCGCTTCGCATGCCTGGTGCGGCTGAGGAACTGAGGCTCGCGCCGAAGCGCGGCGAGCATACCCGTCAGGTCCTGACGGAATTGGCCGGTATGGACGAGTCCGAAATCAACGCCCTTGCCGAGGCAGGCGTCTTCGGCGACGTGGAGGTATGACGATGGCGAAGAACGTGACGATCGATCGCGAGCGCTCGTACCAGCGCATCGAACACGACATCGAGACGCTGGCCGGGCCCAACTTCACTGAGAGCGATGAGGCGATTCGCCGCTACGCCTACACCGCTGTGTTCGAGAACACGCTGCAGTACTTCACGCGCGAGCTCGAGCAGATTGGGTTTAGCGTCTGGCGCGATCCGGTCGGCACGCTGATCGCCTCGAATGTCCCCAAGGGCGCTCCCGCTTTCGGTATCGGCTCGCATTGCGATTCGAACCGCAACGGTGGCAAGTACGACGGCACACTCGGCGTCGTCACCGCTCTCGAGGTCTGCCGCCTGGCGCAGGAGTCTGACCAGCACATCCCGCTGCGTCTGATCTCCTTCCTCGAGGAGGAGGGCTCGGGCTTCGGCCAGATGCTGCTCGGCTCGCGCATCATGCTGCAGCGCGTCACTGAGGAAGAGCTGAAGACCACGATTCTTGCCCCGGATGGCACGTCCTTCTGGGACTCCGCGAAGGCCGCGGGCTATGAGCCGGAACGTTGGCAGGAGTCGATCAGCGAGATCGATGGCTTGACCGGGTGGATCGAGGTCCACATCGAGCAGGGCCGCGTCTTGCAGGACACGGGCAACCGCATCGGCATCGTGCACGCGCTGCCGGGCTACGTCCATGGCGACTTCCACTTCACCGGTCGCGCCGACCATGCGGGTGCCACGCCGATGGACTTCCGCGTCGACGCCGCTATCCCAGCCGCCGAGACGATCCTCGAGGTCGAGCGCCTCGCCAACGAGATCGGTAAGACGACAGTCGGTACGACAGGCGAGCTCGAGACGCAGCCATGCCTGATCAACGTCGTGCCCGGCAGCGTTCGCGTCTCGCTCGATACGCGCTCGGTCACGGGTGGCCATGTGGAGCTACGCGACCGCATCGTGCCGTACGCCAAAGGGCGGGCCGAGGCACGTGGCGTCGGCTTCGAGTGGGTCGAGCGTCAGTCCCTCCCGATCACCCCGATGAACGATCGTCTAGTCGAGGCGCTGCGTGCGGAGGCCGAGGCGACGGGCGAGCCGTTCTTGGTGATGCCTTCGGGCGCGGCGCACGACACGATGTGCGTGGCCGACAAGGTGCCGACGGCGATGGTCTTCGTGCCCTGCGTCGATGGCCTCTCGCATACACCGCTCGAGGACTCCGACACGCGCGACGCGGCGCTCGCCGCCGAGATCGTGCTCGGCGCGATCATCGCACTCAACGCCTGACCGGCCGCTCTTGCCGTGCAAAACGGTACACGTGACAGATACCTCTGATCACCGTAGACTCTCGGCATGGCTGCCGCCCCGGAGCACCGCGATGTCCTAATTGTCGGTGCGGGCTTCAGTGGCCTCTACCTCCTCCACCGCCTGCGCCAGCGCGACCTGCAGGCCCACCTCGTCGACCGCGCACCGAGTGTTGGCGGCACGTGGTATTGGAATCGCTACCCGGGCTGCCGTTGCGACGTCGAGAGCATGACGTACTCGTACTCCTTCGATGAAGAGCTCGAGCAGGAGTGGAGCTGGTCGACACGCTACGCCGATCAGCCCGAGATTCTTCGCTACCTCAACCATGTCGCCGATCGTTTCGACCTACGCCGCGACATCCAGCTCGAGACGAGCGTCACTGCCGCACGGTGGGACGAGGATGCGAGCCTCTGGCGCGTCACCACCAACCATGGTGAGCTAACCGCACGGTGGTTCGTGATGGCCACGGGCTGCCTGTCGATACCGAACACACCACGCTTCCCTGGCCTCGATCGCTTCGATGGTGCGTGGTACCACACTGCTGCCTGGCCCGAAGACGGCGTCGACTTTACGGGCCAGCGCGTCGGTGTTATCGGCACCGGCTCCACCGGTATCCAGACGATCCCGCAGGTCGCCGCGCAGGCGGAACAGTTGACCGTCTTTCAGCGCACCCCAAACTTCAGTATCCCCGCCTGGAACGGCCCGATGGATCCCGCTGCAGAAGCTGCCCGCAAGGCGATCTATCGCGAGACCCGCGCCACCGCGCGCCGCGGGCCCACGGGCGACATCTGGCCCGAGAGCACGTCGACGGCCCTCGCTGTCTCGGCCGAGGAGCGCGAGGCCGAGTACGAGCGCCGCTGGCACGAAGGCAGCTTCTCGTTCCTCTCGTCGTTCCATGACATCACCACGGACGAGACAGCCAACGAGACGGCCGCCGAGTTTGTCCGCAACAAGATCCGCGCGACCGTCACCGACCCGGCCGTCGCCGAACTGCTCTGCCCGTACAACCACCCGCTCGGCACGAAGCGCCTCTGCGTCGACACGGACTACTACGCGACGTATAACCGTCCGAACGTGACGCTCGTCGATATCAAGGATGCACCGATCGAGGAGATCACAGAGACCGGGCTGATCACCGGCGGCACCGAGTATGCCTTTGACAGCCTGATCTTCGCGACGGGCTTCGACAGCATGACCGGCGCCTTGCTGGCCGTCGATATCCGCGGCCGCAACGACCAGAGCCTGCGCGACCTCTGGGCTGAGGGGCCTCACTCCTACCTCGGCTTGACGGTCCACGGCTTCCCGAACCTCTTCACGATGACGGGCCCCGGCAGCCCTTCGGTCCTGAGCAACATGATGACCTCAATCGAGCAGCACGTGGAATGGGTCGACGAGTGCATCGGCCATCTGAGCGAGCAGGGCCAGACCACAATAGAAGCCACCCCTGACGCCCAAGCCGACTGGGACCAACAGGTACACGACGAGGCCTACGCGACGCTCTATCCGCGAGCCGCCTCCTGGTACATGGGCGCCAACATTCCTGGCAAGCCCCGCGTCTTTCTGCCCTACATCGGTGGTGTCGGCAAGTACACCGAAATCTGTGCCAACGTGGCTGCTGACGGGTATCGGGGTTTTGTGGTGGCCTAAGCACGCGCAGCCAGTTAGAGATCGAGCCCGATGCGATCGCCCTTAGCGCGCGACACGCAGATCATCATCGAGAACTGTTCGGCCTTCTCGTCGTCGGTCAGCACCTCGTCGCGATGGTCGGCCTCGCCAAATTTGATGTCGGTTTCGCAGGTGCCACAGTTGCCCTCGCGGCATGAGTTGAGCATGCGTCGACCCGTCGCCTCGATTGCATTCAGGATCGTCTGGTCGGCAGCAACGACGATCTCGGAGCCATCGTTGAGGACGACAGTGAAGGACTGATCTTGCACGGGCGTAGTATCCCACACGAAAAAGCGCGTCCGGCGGACCGCTCTTGCCTGGCGAGAACTGCGACGTCTGCTGAGGTGAGCGGTGGGGTATGGTGATCCCCGGAGGAGCAGCAGATGGCGATCGAGGTACCGCAGGGGGCGACCGAACCAGCAGCAGGGGTTTCGTCGCTCGCCGACGATCCTTGGTCGATCCCGAATCTGACGGACCCCTATCCCCTCTTTGAGCGCATGCGCGACGCGGGGCCTGCGGTCTGGCTTGAGCAGTACGGGGTGCACAGCTTTACGCGCTTCGATTCGGTGCGCGAGATTCTCGTCGACCACGAGACCTACATCTCTGGGGCGGGTGTGGGCCCAACGAACCTCCACGCGACGCCAAACTGGCGCCCCCAAGGCATCCTCGAATCCGACCCGCCTCGCCACACACCAATGCGTACGGCGATGACGAGCGTGATTGCTCCCCGCAAGATGCGCGCACTCCGGCCGGGCTTCGACGCCTACGCCCAGGCACTCGTCGGGCAGGTGCTGGCAACCGCTGCACCCGACCTCGTCCACGACCTTGCCGAGGAGTTCACCCTGCGTGTTTTCGGTGACGCGGTTGGTATCGGGCGCGAGGGGCGGCGCGAAAACCTGCTCAGCCATGGCGCGATGAACTTCTCGTTCTTCGGCCCCGACAACGATCTGCATCGCCAGCACGTCGCCACCGGCGAAGGCACACCCGAGTGGGTGCTCGCCAACTGCGAACGCAGCGCACTCTCGCCCGACGGGATGGGCGCACAGATCTGGGAGCAGGCCGACGCAGGCGTGATCCCACCCGAGCAGGCAACGCTGCTGATCCGCGCGATGCTCTCGGCCGGGCTCGACACGACCGTCTTTGCGATCACCAACACGCTGGTCTGCCTCGCGCGCCACCCCGAGCAGTGGGCAATGGTGCACGACGACCCGACGCTGATCAAGTTCGCGATCGACGAGACGCTGCGCTACGAGTCGCCCTTTACCGCGTTCTTTCGCACCACCAGCCGCGACGTGGTGCTCGACGGTGTCGCCCTGCCAGCAGGCTCAAAGCTGCTCGTCTTCCTCGGCGCCGCCAACCGTGACCCACGCAAGTGGGGCGACACGGCCGACCAGCTCGACATCACCCGCGACACTGGGGGCCAGCTCGCCTTCGGGATGGGGATCCACCAGTGCGTCGGCCAGCCGATCTCGCGCCAAGAGTCGCAGGCCGTGCTCGAAGAGTTCGCACGACGTGTCGCACACATCGAACTGACGGCCGAACCAACGCTCTACCTGCACAACACGCTGCGCTCCTGGTCGACGTTGCCGGCCCGGCTCGTCAGCGCCTGATCAGCCTGTCGGCGAGACCAGCCAGTCGTCGATCCAGGTAGCAATCTCGCTCAGGCACGCCGCCGAAATCGTGCCGGCATAGCCATGAATGCGCTCGCGACTGATCGCACGCGGCTGCTCAGTCATGGCAAACGTCCGGGACTTCAGGCCCGTCTCGCCCAGTAGCTCGACATGGTTTGGCCAACCGCGATCAACACCCGTTGCCGGCACCACCGCCACGAGGTCAGGCACTAACGCGCGATGGTCAGCCGACGAGATGACCACCACCGGCCGGCGGCCACCCTGTTCTCTGCCAACTCCCTCACCAAGCTCTGCCCAGACAATGGAGCCCGTCTCGAGCGAGATCACCAGCCCTCCAGACCATCGCTCGAGGTGACATCCCAGATCGCGGTCTCCGCGCGATACGCCGCCATCACCTCAGGCGACGCCGACCGCATCGCCTCGGCCGCTCGCGTCATCCGATCGCGACGATCGTAGTCTTTCATCAGCGTCTCGAGAAACTGGTTGATCGTCATCGACTTGCTTTGCGCCGCACCACGAATGCGCTCACGTAGTTGACGCTCAACCTTGATTGTCGTATCGGGAGGCATATCGAGAAGCATACTATGAAGATCCTGTGTCATGACTGCAGCATCGCGTATCGCGCCAGTCCGGACGTGCTCAGCGACACACAGATCGGCGCCACCGACGACCGAACTGCACTGCACCGCGGACGAACCCGAACAACCACCGCTCGCCGATTCACACGTCCCGCACCAAACCTCCCACGGTCGAGCACCACCCAGACCTCCACGGAGCAAAGGAATACCTGTACGCTGGCCGCCATGTGCGATACGCAGCATCTCCTCCATACTCATCACCACGGTCCCGAGTTCATCCTCGATACGCCCGTGATGCGCGACTTCATCGCGCAGGTCAAGGCCGAAATTGCGGCTGGTGGCATCGTTGAGGAGGCGATCAAGCGCATCGAAGTCCCCTTCGCTGCATTGATGGATGACCCTGACTGGCTGCCCGCCGAGTACATGGCCGATGCACCCGAGAGCGGGATGGGACAAGGCATCGGACAGTGGGCCCTCTACCGCGCACAAGACGGCTCACTCTGCCTGTTCGCGCTGGTCGTGCCGCCCGGCAAGTCGACACCGATCCATGACCACCTCGCTTGGGGACTGATCGGCCTCTACCAGGGCACCCAGGATGAGGACGTCTACGCCCTGACCGACCACGGTGTCCAGATGAAGTCGCATAACAAAATCAAGCGCGGCGAGTTTTTCGCGCTGATCCCACCCGACGACGACATCCATCAGATCACCACGACGAGCGACGTCACCAGCGTCTCGCTGCATCTCTTGACGAACGACACTGGCTGCATTTGGCGCCATCGATTCGACGCCGAACTGGGGACGACCGAGCCCTTCCGCTCGGGCTACGTCAACGCCGAGTGCGAAGACCGCACGCACGATCACGATCATCCTGCCGACCACGACCACTCGCACCACCACTAGGAGTAGCACCATGGCCCGCCGCGTTATTGACCTCTCCCAGCCGCTGTCGAAGGACTCGCAGCTGCACCCATTCTTCCCCACCGTGCAGGTGCTTCGGCATCTGCAGCACGGCGATGCCACCGGCGACGAGAAGTCGTTCGACGCGCAGATCATCATCACGTCGAACCACGCGGCCACCCACGTGGACGCGCTCGGCCACTTCGATCCCGATCCGAAGGCAGCCAAGATCGATGAGATGCCGCTCGATACGTTCTGTGGTGACGCCGTCTGCATCGACGTGCGCGAGTACCCCGCCGGCCATGAGGTGACGGTCACCGAGATGGAGGCTGCAATCGCCGCCAGCGGCCAGGAGATCCGCCACGGCGACATCCTCTTGTTCTGCACCGACCACTACAACAAGACGGCTGGCACGCCCGCCTTCCTCAACGGCTTTAGTGGCGTTGCGGCGGAGTGCGTCTACTGGATGAAGGACAAGGGCGTCAAGATCTTCGGTGTCGAGACGATCAGCCCCGACCTCGTCTACCAGACCGGCGCGTACACGAACCATCGCGCCTGCGCCGACGTTGGCATTACCCACTACGAGAACCTCAACAACCTCAAAGAGGTCGTCAACCAGCGCTTCCAGTTCTTCGGCTTCCCCCTGCGCCTCGTGCCAGCCACCGGCTCGCCGATTCGCGCCGTCGGCATCGTCGAGGACTAGCTTCCTATTGGGGTCAGACCCTTTTAGGAAGTCGGATCAACTAGCCAAGCAATCCAGCGGCCTCTGACTTCCTAAAAGGGTCTGACCCCAATAGGAAGCTGATCCACAAACCAAACAATCCAGCGGCCTCTGACTTCCTAAAAGGGTCTGACCCCAATAGGAAGCTGTTCAACCGTTAAGTCGTGTCATAATTCAGACGTGAGCAAGCAGAACATCGCGCAGTGGGAGGAGAAGTTCTCCTCGCCCGAGTACCAGTTCGGCACGGCTGCAAACGGATTCTTAGTGCGCGAAGCCGGTCGCCTAACGCCAGGCGCCAAGGTGCTCTGCCTTGCCGATGGCGAGGGGCGCAACAGCACGTGGCTCGCCGAGCAGGGACATCGCGTCCATGCCGTCGAGGCCGCAATGAATGCGATTGAGAAAGCACGTGCTCTGGCACTGGAGCGCGGCGTCACCGTCAAGCACGAGCAGGTCGATCTCGAAGACTGGGACTGGCCCGTCGCGCAGTACGACGCCGTCGTCGCGATCTTTATCCAGTTCACCGACACGATCGGCCGCGCACGGATGTTCGCCCAGATCGAGGCAGCGCTACGGCCGGGCGGCGTCTTGTTGCTCGAAGGCTACGGCCCCGGACAGCTCGCCTACAAGACGGGTGGACCGAAGACCATCGACCACCTCTACACCGTGGACGAGCTGAGCACCATCTTCCCCACCCTGCGCGTCGAACTGCTCGAGGAGTACGACCGCGAGCTCGACGAGGGCCCGCGCCACCGCGGCATGTCTGCGCTCGTCGACCTTGTCGCCGTCAAGCCGTAAAGCGCCTCTCGCTGGCCTAGCGCCCGTCCTTCCTTTGGCACCCTCGCTGCACTAATCTGCTGATAATCATTTTGTGACGAGGGGATTTCCATGTCGAGCGAGTACCCGCACCTCCTGAGCCCATTGACGATCGGCTCGACCGAAGTTCGTAATCGCATCATGCAGACGGCACACGCGAAGATGTACTCGCAGAACGGGCAAGACACCCAGCGCGACGTCGACTACCAGGTGGCACGCGCCAAGGGTGGCGCGGGACTGCTGATCACAGGCAACCGCCTCGTCCACCCGACGTCGACGACAGGCAACCAGCGCTTCATGTGGGCGTACCTCAAGGACGCGGTCGCTACAAACCAGCGCCTGACCGGTGCTGTGCACGAGCACGGTGCCAAGATCTTCGAGCAGCTCAACCACTTCGGTGGCAACGCGACCTCCGACTCGGCCGACGACATTCGTGTCTTGTGGGGGCCATCGAACGTCAAGAGCCCGTCGTACGGCGAGATGCCGAAGGCGATGGAGCGCGAGGACATCCAGGAGCTGATCGACTGGTGGGCGCACTGCGCCGAGCTGTCGCGCGAGGGTGGCTTCGACGGCACCGAGGTCCACATCGCTCACTCGTACCTGCTCCACCAGTTTCTCTCGCCGCTCTACAACAAGCGCACCGACGAGTACGGTGGCTCCTTCGAGAATCGCCTGCGCCTGACGCGCGAGGTGATCGATGCGGTGCGCGCCAAGGTTGGCTCTGACTGGACGGTCGGCATTCGCCTCAACCTGCACGACTTCATGCCGGGTGGGCTCGATCTTGACGATGCGATCGCCGCCGCCACGCATCTGCAGGAGCAGTGTGAAATCGACTTCATCAACGTCTCGGCGGCTGGATACCACAACATCCACATGGCGATGCAGCCCTCGGACGAGCCGGACGGCTACCTCGTCGAGATGACGGCGCGCGTCAAGGCCGTCTCCAGCATTCCCGTCTTTACAGTCGGTGGCATCAAGGACCCCGTGCTCGGCGAGGAGATCGTCGCGAGTGGCAAGGCCGACATGGTCGCGATGACGCGCGCGCTAATCGCCGATCCCGATTTCGCCAACAAGGCGGCAGAGGGACGCGCCGACGAGATCATCCACTGCATTCGTGGCAACCAGGGCTGTATCGGCCGGATCTACAAGGGTTTCCCCGTCTCCTGCACCGTCAATCCGGCGACCGGACGCGAGGGGCGTTTCGGCCCCCTCGAGCCAACCGAAGATCCTGCTCGCTGGGTTGTCATCGGCGGTGGGCCCGCCGGCATGAAGGCCGCCGACACGCTCGCCAAACGCGGTCATGACGTCACGTTGCTCGAGCAGTCGGACGAGCTCGGTGGCCAATTGAAGCTGGTGGTCAAGACACCCGGTCGCCACATGTGGAACGTCGTGACGCGCGACCTGAAGGTCCAGATGGCGCTCGCTGGCGTCGATATTCGCCTCGGCACGACGGCCACGGTCGACCTCATCCGCGAGCTCGCGCCGGACGGCATCGTCGTCGCCACGGGCGCTCTCCCGACCACGACGGGCTTCTCGAGCGTCACCCCGATGGTCGATCGTTTGCCGGGTTCGGAGCAGGACAATGTCGTTAACCTCTGGGAGGCGATCGAGGGTTCCGATCGCATCACAGGCCGCGTCGTCTTGCTCGACGACGATGGCTCGCGCACGGCTGCCGGCGCCGCCGAGGTACTCCTAGACCGAGGCCACCAGGTCCACGTCGTGACGCGCTGGAACGCGCTCTTTCCCTTCACGCTCGGTGGACTCGACATGGCGACGCTCTACGAGCGGACGATGCGTAAGGGCATGACGTATCAGGTCAACCAATGGGTCAGCGCGATCGAGGGCACGACGCT
Source organism: Thermoleophilia bacterium (assembly GCA_016462095.1). GTDB lineage: Bacteria > Actinomycetota > Thermoleophilia > Gaiellales > F1-60-MAGs149 > F1-60-MAGs149. Next base: position 8,208 of record JAEMTW010000012.1, on the reverse strand, counting down.
CAAGGTCTTCAACCTCTACACCGGTGAGGCCGAGCCCGACGTGATGGCCGACACCATCGTCACCACCGGCGCCAAGCCCGATGACGCGCTCTACCTGCAGCTGAAAGAGCACTTCGACGCCGTACATCGTGTTGGCGATTGTGTCGCCGTACGTAAACTCGACCACGCGATCTACGAGGGCTACCTCGCTGGGCGCGAACTGTTCGACCCGCGCGAGCGCTACATCTATGAGGGCGAGCTCGAGGCCGAGGCCGCCGACCTTATCCACGGCGACTGAGCCCTAGCCGACCCCAGAAACGCGAAAGGCCCGGCCTCCACACGGGAGACCGGGCCTTCGTCGTACTTGCCTAGCCCTTGAAGGGATGCTTCGCGTCGTACCAATCAGCGATCTCGTCGAACGTGCACCAGCGCACACCCTCGTGCTTGTTGATGTGGGCGATGATGCGCTCGTGCATCGCGAGAACGTGCGGGCGGCCCGAAATGTCGGGGTGGATCGTCATCGTGAAGACGACGTCCTCTTCCTCGCGATAGAGGTAATCGAACTGGTCCATCCACATCTGCTCGATGTCGCGCGGGTTGGCGAAGCCGTACGAGTTCGGAACCTTCTTCATAAACATCATCGGCGGCAGATCGTCGAGGTACCACGACGCCGGGATCTCGATCAGCGACGTCTCGACACCACGCGTCAGCGGCGTCATCCACGTCTCGGCCGGCTGCGAGTAGTCGATCAGCTTCCAGGCATCACCAACGCGCACGCGATGACAATGGAAGTCCTCGCTCATCAGCGAGTGGTCGTACTTGAGCCCGTGCTTGAGCAGGAGCTCGTTCGTGATCGGAGAGAACTCCCACCACGGTGCGACGTAGCCGGTGGGGCGACGACCGCAGAGCTGCTCGATCAGCTCGATGCTCTTGATCATCACTGCCTCCTCCTGCTCGGGAGACATCGCGATCGGGTTCTCATGCGTGTAGCCGTGCATGCCGATCTCGTGGCCGGCATCGGCGACGGCCTTCATGTCCTCGGGGAACGTCTCGATCGAGTGCCCGGGGATGAACCACGTCGTCTTGATGTCGTGCTGCTTGAACAGCTTGAGCATCCGGCGCGTGCCGACCTCGCCCGCAAAGATGCCGCGCGAAATATCGCACGGCGAATCGCCGCCTGCATACGAGCCAATCTGGCCCGCGACCGCATCGACGTCGCAGCCGTATGCGACCAAAATTTCCTTCGCCATGAGATTCCTCCGTTACCTGTAAGTCTCGCTCTAGAGAGAACGTACCCGGGCACGAGCCGCATGGCAACTCGCCAACCCGCAAAGCGCGCCAAACTATCGATATGTGCTCTCTCTGTGGAACCCTCGGCGCGGCAGCGCACTGGTCGGAAGGCGGCGGCGACCGCACGCAGGTCGGTGCGCGCCGCGACGTGCTGCGCGAACGTCATCGCCGTGTCGCGCTGCTCAATCGCGTGCTGCGCTCCTACACGTTGAGCGTCGACGAGTGGGAAGAGACCGCGTACATCCTGCACGGCCCGAGCGGCCAAGCCATCCTCTGTAACGACCTGACCGCCGTGTTCGCTGAGGTCGCTCGCCTGCGCGGTGGCGTGGCGCTCGACCCGCTCGACCCGGCCCTGCTCGAGCGTCTATGAGCGAGCGCATTCCACTCACGTTGATTACGGGGTTCCTTGGCTCGGGCAAGACGACCCTGCTCGGCCACCTCTTGCGCGATCCGTTGTTGTCCGACGCCGTGGTGCTCGTCAACGAGCTCGGCGAAGTGCCGCTCGACCATCACCTGCTGCGACAGATCGATGAGAAGACCGTGATTCTCGACTCTGGCTGTGTCTGCTGCACAATCCGCACCGACCTCGTGGACGAGTTGCGCGACTTGCAGGTTCGTCAGTATCGCGGCGAGATCCCCGCCTTTCGACGGGTGATTGTCGAGACGACGGGGCTGGCCGACCCTGTCCCCGTGTTGGGGACCTTGCTGCAGGATCCGCTGCTTGCCGCGCACTACATGGCCGATGGCGTCGTCACCACCGTCGATGCCATCAACGCTCCACTGCAGGCGCGGCGCCAACCGGAATGGGTCAAACAAGTCGTCGTCGCCGACCGTATCGTGCTGACCAAGACCGACCTGGCCGGCGTCGATCAACCGCTCGTTGAGGCGCTGGTACGCGACCGTAACCCGGTCGCCGAGTTGCTCGTCGCCGACCATGGCGCGATCTCTGCCGCCGCACTGATTGGTCTCGGCGTGCTGGCCGAAGATCGTCGCGCCGAGCAGGTGCAGGCGTGGCTGACGGCCGTGGAGGCCGATCCGCACGACCATGATCACGCACACGACGAGCACGACCATCACGCAGGCGTCCATGCCTTCGCGTTGCGCTTCGAAGAACCACTCGACTGGACGATGTTCGGACTCTGGCTGGCGATGCTATTGCAGAGCCATGGCGAGGACATTCTGCGCGTCAAAGGCCTGCTCGATACGGGTGCTGAGGGGCCACTGGTGCTGCACGGCGTGCAGCACGTCATCCACCCTCCGACCCACCTCGCGGCCTGGCCCGACGACGACCACGCCTCTCGCATCGTCCTGATCGTTCGTAACATTGCGCGTGCTGACGTCGAGCAATCACTGCGAACCTTCGATCGACTCGCCAAGCCAGCACAACCACCGAAAAGTGAAATCCTTGCCTGAGCGTGGGTTTCTCGCCTAGGATGCCTGCACGGGGTCGGAAGCCGACCCGGGGGAATCTACAAGAGGAGCCAATCATGGCCTGGAATTACGACGCGCTGCACAAAGCACCGCACAGCTACTTCGACGCAGTGGACGCCAAGGATGTCGAGGCAATCGTCGCGCACTTCGCCGACGACGCGACCCTGACGATTCAGACTGCGAACATCACGCACACCGGCAAGGACGAGATCCGTCGCATGTTCACGGACTTCACCGCCAACTCGGTGTTCATCAAGCACGAGATGCGCAACGTCGTCGTCGAAGTCGACAAGGGCAAGGTCGCAACCGAGCAGGGCTACATGGGCGAGCTCCTCGACGGCACGAAGAACGACATGCACAACTGCAACTTCTTCGACTTCAACGAGGCCGGCGAGTTTCAGCGCGTGATCATCTGGATGGCTGGCACCAGCCCGCTGGTGTAACGCACGATCCGGGCCCATTCGCGGGTGGGGCATGACACGCGTCATGCCCCACCCGCGAGTAGACTCGGCTGGCATCCGAGACCCCCTTCGGTCGCCACCCTGAGGAGGGGACATGACGCAATCGTTTCTCGGCAAGATCCCGGTTCCAATCCTGCTCGGCATCACGATGTTCTTCTGGGGCGCGGCGTTTAACGCCACCGATATTGCCTTCGAATACACGACGGCTGGTGTGATCACGCTCGCACGCCCCGTGATTGCGACATTGATCCTGCTGCCCTTGCTGCCACTCCTCGGCGGCAAGCTCCCGCGCTCGCCAAAGATCTGGCTGTTTGCCGTGATCGTTGGTGTCGGCTCGACGACGATGTCACTAACCGGCCTTGGCGTCGGCACGATGTACGCAGGTCCTGCAATTGCCGCCGTCCTGCTCAACTCCGCACCGTTCTTCGCGGTGCTGATCGCTCGTGCCACGCTCCGTGAGCGAATCACGATCCTGCGCGCCACTGGACTGCTGATTGGCTTCGCGGGCGTCGTCATCATCGTGCTCTCAAATCCGATTGAGGTCGGCTCGGGCAACGAGTTCATCATCGGCATCGTCGCCGTGATGCTCGGCGCCATCGGCTATGCCGCCTCAAGCGTGTTCGTGCGTTGGATGAGCATCAAGAAGGTCGAGACGGACCTCTGGGGCTTTACGACCGCGCAATTTATCTGCGGTGCGGTCTTCATCATCCCCTTCACGCTGCTGCAGGGCGACCCGGGTGCCACGCTCTGGGGCGAGCCCGGCCTGTGGGCCTCGCTCGCGTTCCTCGGGATCGGGTCACAGCTGATCGCCTACGTCTGCTTCTTCGTCGCACTCGCCCGCTGGCCCTCGGGACGTGTGATGGCGTGGTCGTTCCTGCCGCCTGTTGTGGCCGGAGTGATCGAGATGCTGCGCGGCAACATTCCCGGTGCCATCACCCTGATTGGCATGGGTATTACGATCATCGGCGTCGCCGTTGTAAATCACCCCAAGGCAGAGGCTGTCCCGCTGCCATCGATCGACCCCGAGGAGCACATCGCGTGAGCACATTGCCAGACGCCCCCCTGCACGACTGGAGCTGCTTCGAGATCGCGGCTGCCGTCCGCGACGGAGACATTTCCGCCGAGGAAGTCACTGCCCACCATCTCGCGCGGATCGAAGAGCGCTCCGACCTCAACGCCTTTATCACCGTCTGCGCCGACGAGGCGATGGCCGACGCGCGCAACCTGCCTGAGCACCGGCGCACGGGGCCGTTCGCGGGTGTGCCCTTTGCTCCCAAGGACATCTTTGACACCGCAGGCATTCGCACCACGGTTGGCTCGGAGCATTTCCGCACCCGCGTCCCCCAGTCCACGGCACTCGCCGTGCAACGACTCGTCGATGCCGGCGCGATCATCGTTGGCAAGACGAACCTGAGCGAGTTCGCGTGGGGCGTCACGACCCAGAATGCCCACTACGGCTATACCCAAAACCCGCGCCACCCGGGCAAGATTGCCGGCGGCTCGTCGGGTGGTGCCGCGTCCGCACTGGCTGGTGGACTTGCCGCAATCGCACTGGGTACGGATACCGGTGGCTCGATTCGCATTCCGTCGGCCGCCTGTGAGATCGCGGGCTACAAGGGCTCGTGGGGTCTCATCTCCGACGATGGGTGCTACCCAATGATCCACGGGATGGACCACGTTGGCCCGATGGCTCGTTCGATGGAAGAGTGCGCGCTGGCGCTCGAGGTCCTCGGCGTGCTCGAGCGACCCACACCACAGTTGGCCGGACTCCGCGTGGGTGTCCTCCACCCAACTCCCGCGGCTGCCAAGATGGCCGCGCTCGGCGCTCACGTCGAGGACGCAGTGTTGCCGGACTACGGCCAACTCGTCCCGCTCTTCGCCGCCCAGGCTGCGGACAACCCCCGCGACCTGATCACCGACCGCTGGGATGAGTTTTCGCCCGACCTGCAGGCCAAGTTGACGCTCGGACTCAACATCAGCGCACACGACTATCTGCAGGCCGAGCGCGACCTTGAGGCGTACCACCATCAGTGCGAGCTCGAGCTCAACCACGACATCCTGATCAACCCGACGATCCCCTGCGACCTGCCTCCGGTCGACGAGCCCGAGACGTTCGAGTTGCGCCTCAAGATGACGCCCTACACGCGCGCCTTCAACCATCTTGGTTGGCCATCCTGCACGACCCGCGATGGTCTGATGATCTCTGGACGCGATGACACCACTGTCCTCGCTGCTGCTCTTGCGTGGGAGGCGACCATCCCCGGACGGGCCGTGACTTCCTAATGGGGTCAGACCCTTTTAGGAAGTTGAACCACAATTCGAAACCCACCATCAAGCCGCAACTTCCTAAAAGGGTCTGACCCCATTAGGAAGTTGATCCACCACAGACACCTAAAAAGGAGTCCCCCGATGGGCCAATTGATCGATCTCAGCGTCGGTATCGAGAACGGCATGCCCGCGCATGCGTTGTTCCCATCGCCGATCATCCTGCCGTACGTCAACCACGAGCAGGCGAAGGCGGCCGGACTTGGTGAGGAAGGCGACCCGTTCACGTACGCGGTCAACTACATCTCGATGCTCGAGCACGTCGGCACGCATGTCGATGCGCCGATCCACTTTGGTCCGAATGGTGAGACGATCGACAACTGTCCGCTCGAATGGTTTCGCGGCACCGGTGTCTGCCTCGACCTGACGCACATCCCGGATCTTGGTGACATCGACGTTGCCGATCTTGAGGAGGCCGAGGCGAAGTCGGGCGTCACGATCGGCGAGCACATCGTGCTGATGAACACGGGGCTGCACAATCGCCATTGGCCCAAGCAGTCGGCCTGCACGTCGAACCCAGGTCTGACCGCCGCTGCCACGCATTGGCTGGCCGACCGCGGCTCGAGGGTGCACGGCGTCGAGGGCCCTTCGACCGATAAGGCCGGCACGAAGGGTTTCCCGTCGCACCGCGTCTGCCGCGATCGTGGCCTCGTGCACTACGAGTGGCTCTGCAATCTCGAGCAGCTCGTCGGCAAGGGCGAATTCCAATTTAGCGGCTTCCCACTCAAGTGGGTCGGTGGCACCGGCTCGCCATGCCGCGCGATCGCTGAGGTGGCGTAATGACTGAGTACTACATGGAGCGTATGACCTGGAAAGAGGTCGAGGCCGTCATCGCCGAGGGCGTCGACGCGATCCTGTTGCCGAT
>JAEMTW010000012.1:0-1757 GCA_016462095.1 Thermoleophilia bacterium | reverse complement strand
GCGGCCTTGACTGTGGCGGTCAACTACTACCTCGAGACGACCGCGCGCCGCGTGTTCCTGCTGCAGTGGTGGGAGCTCGCGGGCGACATCATCGGCACCGTCGAAGGTCCTGGCATCCATGCGGAGGAGGCCGAGACCTCGATCGCGCTCGCCGTTGGACAGCGCGTGTTGATGGACGAGGCGACGATCGATGCGTGGGATCGCGGCGAGGCAGTCAAAGAGGCGGGTCACACCTGGACCTCACTCGGGAAGTACAACCTCGCCCACAAGGGCCCGGGTGTCACCGTGCCGATGGACATGCTGCGCGACATCTCCGAATCGGGAGTCGTCGGCGACGCACGCCGCGCCACGCCCGAGCTGGGCCAGCGCATTCTCGATGCCTTGATCCCGCGCGTCGTAACCGTCATCAAGGACATGTCGGAGACCGCACCACCAGCGTGATCTAGGGGCGGACATGACAAGTGCGCACTTGTCATGTCCGCCTTGGGATCCACACCAGCCACCGCCTTGCGATCTAGGGGGACACGACAAACCCCGGTTTCTGATGTCCCCCCTTGCCGGGGGACATCAGAAACCCCGGTTTGTCGTGTCCCCCAAGATCCCGTAGGGTCTTGGAGATGAGGCGACTCGAAGGATTCGTGCGCGCGTGTCATGCACCGCCGACGCTTGCCGTCTCGATCGTGATGACCACGTTCGCCTGGAGCCTTGGCTGGCGGGGCTGGTCGCTCGCGCTGATTTTCGTCACGGTCTTGGTGGGACAACTCTCCGTCGGCTGGAGCAACGATGCCTTCGATGCCGCGGTCGACGCTCGCGCGGGCCGGCTGCGCAAGCCAACGGTCCAAAACGTTGTCTCTGCGCGCGCACTCTGGATCGCTGCCTCAATCGCACTCGTCTGCGCGATTGCCCTGAGTTGGCTCGTCGCTGGCCCCATCGGTGGGTCGTTTCACGTCTTCGCAATCGCGCTGGGGTGGCTCTACACCGTCGCCCTCGTCCGTACCTCGTGGTCGTGGCTGCCCTACGCCCTCGCCTTCGGTGCGATGCCGTTTTTTCTCTCGCTCGGACTCGACGGCGAGCTTCCACCCGCGTGGACTGTCCTGGCCTTCGCCACCGTCGCCGTCAGTGGCCATCTGGCCAATGCGTTGCCGGACCTTGAGAGCGATCGCGCGGCCGGGCTTGGCGGTCTTGCCGTGAGGCTCGGTGAGCGGCGCTCGGTGCTGCTCTGCTGGGTGCTACTGGCTGTCGGTACCGCGGTGATTGCGTTCGGCACCGCTGCACGCTCGCCACTGACCGCAGTCGTGCTCGTCGCGGTCTACCTCCTTGTCGTCGCGATTGGTGCTCGTCAGACAAACCACGCTCGGCGATTTCAAGCGCTGCTGATCATCGCCATCGTCGACGTGGTGGCAATCGCAGTCTTGCCTGCGCTCTGACGCTCAGTGCGGCCGAGTGGACGGTGGTCGTTCCATCTCGAAGATCTCGCCCGGATGGCTATAGGCATTGCCACCGAGGCGCCCGAGCGGATGCAGCAGCCGCGGATCGATGCGACCGTCGTCGTAGATGTCGTCGCGCACATGGAAAGCGACTACCTCGCAGACGAGCACGAGGTACTGATTCTCGCTGCCCTCACGCCCGATCGGGACGCGCTGGCTGAACGTGCCGCCCAGCGTCGTGACGGTCTGCGTCGTGTCGCCGGTGCTGTAGTGGCCCGTCGCTTCCTGCTCGGTCTTGACGTAGCGAACACCGAAGTTGCCGCGCACCGG
>JAEMTW010000154.1 GCA_016462095.1 Thermoleophilia bacterium | reverse complement strand
AACCACGCGAAGGGCGATAGCTGGGCGGCTGCCTTCGTCGGACCCCAGAGTGGCAGCAAGAAGTTGCCGGCGTAGAGCACGACGATCACTCCGACCGACCACGACAGTGCGCGGCCTCGCTCGGAAGAGAACGCGCTGATCACAAAGGCAATGCTGCCGAGTGCCAGCAAGAGCAGTGCCGACTGTAGACCCGCAAGCAGCATCGAGCCCGTCTCGAGGTTGCCCGTCGGGTCGGTCAGTGCAACCGCCAAGAGACAGCCGACTGCGTAGGCCTCGCCGATGATCACGCAGCCAACGATCAGCACGACGAGGTGCGACAAAAACCACGTGCGGCGGGCGAGTGGGCGCGAAAGTGCCAGCGCGAGTGAGCCCGCTTCGAGCTCGCCGGCGATCGCACGGATGCTCAAACCAACGGCGAAGAGGCCACCGCCAAGCAGGAAGATCGGGTGTTGAAAGCCGATCGAAGCCCACTGGGCAAGCGGGTCGAGTCCGACGAGGTCGAGCAGGTCACCGAACTGGTCGGCCTGCGCCTCCAGCTGTTTCGTAAACACCTCGCTCGTGGCAAAGACCGCGACGAGCAGGAATCCCCAGAGGCCGATCAACACGACCTCAAGCGGCAGCCGCACACGCTGTTCGCGGATCAGGCGCAGGATCAGGGTGCGGTTCACGCCGTCGCCTCGTGGTCGCGGTAGTACTCCATAAAGACCGCGTCCAGCGAGACCTCTTCGATGCGTACGTCGTGCAGGTCGAGCAGGCTCAGTGCCTGCAGGAGCGGCCCGACGTCGCCGTGGTGCTGCAGCGCCACGCGCGTGCCAGAGCGGTCGGTCAGTTCGCAGCCAGGCAGGTCGATGGTGGTCGCGGGGTCGACGAGCTCGAGCACCACAGTGCGCGCACGCTGCTTGGAGAGCTCGGCAATCGTGCCCTCACCCACGATCGCGCCATCGCGAATCATCGTCACGCGGTCGCAGAGCGAGGAGACCTCGGCGAGCACGTGGCTCGAGAAGAGAATCGCGCGCCCCGCATCGCGGCGGTCGCGCAACAGCTCCACGAGGCCACTCAACACGAGCGGGTCGAGGCCCTCACCGGGCTCGTCGAGGATCAACAACGTGGGGTCGTGCTGGACAGCCTGCAGGACGCCGAGTTTCTGGCGCATGCCCTTGGAATACGTGCGCACGGGGCGCTCCAAGTCGGCATTCGAGAAACGCAAGAGCTCGACGGCTGCAGCACGTAAGACGGGCTCGCGTCCGGAGAGCGCCGAAAAGTGATCAAGCAACTCGTTGCCGCGCATGCGTCCGTAGAGGCCGGGGTCGGACGGCAGGTAACCGAGCTCGGCTCGCACTGCGTGATCGCCCCACGGGTCGCCACCCAACACCGTCGCCGTACCCTCGTCGGCACGCAGCAAACCGACAATGATGCGCATCGCCGTCGTCTTGCCAGCGCCGTTTGGTCCAAGAAAACCACGGATCTCACCTGGCCCAACCTCGAGGTCAACGCCCCCGAGTGCGGCGTGATCACCAAAGCGTTTGGTGATCCCTTGAAGGCTGATAACCGGTTCCACCGACACATCATGCATCGGTGCGGGGCACCACGGGTCAGCCGTCCGCGCTAGGGTTCGACCTAATAGACGCAATGACCCTCAGGGAGGTCCTGCGATGGCAGTCGCGAGCAATGTGGACGTGGTAATGCCCCAAATGGGGTCGAGTGTGACCGAAGGCACGATTAGCCGCTGGCTCAAGCAGGTAGGCGACACCGTTCAGGCCGACGAGACGATCGTTGAGATCTCGACGGACAAGGTCGACACCGAAGTGCCATCGCCCACCGCTGGCGTCGTGATGGAGTTGCTGGTCGCCGAGGGCGTGACGGTCGACGTTGGCACGCGCATCGCTGTGCTGTCGACCGACCTCTCCGCTAAACCAGCTGCTGCTGCACCGGATGCCGCACCACCAGCCGAGGTCGCTGCGCCCGTCGAGGCTGCTCCCGTCGCTGCTGCACCGGTTGAGGCTGCGCCTGTTGCCGCTGCTCCCGTGCCTGTCGCGCAGCTGCCGACGAGTGGCGAAGATCGCGCCTTCGTATCGCCTGTCGTCGCCCGCATGGTCGCCGAGCATCAGCTCGATATCACCCAGATTGCTGGCACGGGTCGTGGTGGACGCGTTACGAAGAAGGACGTCGAAAATTTCCTGGCCGCCCGCGCCAGCGGTGGTGGGTATGCCGCGCCGATGTCCGAGCCAACGGCAGTTGCTCCGCCCGCAGCGGCCGCACCGGTTGCGACTCCGCCGGCAGCGGCACCGCCCGTCGCCGCGCCAGCACCTGCTGCACCTGCCGCGGCCGTCGCTGCGGCTCCCGCTGGCAACGGCGAGGAGATCTACACCTTCTCGCGTGTGCGCCAGGTGACGGCGAAGCACATGCGCGAGTCGATCGAGACTGCCGCGCATGTCACGCAGGTCTGGGAGGTCGATCTCGGTCGCGTCACGGACATCCGCAATCGCCTCAAGCCCAAGTTCAAGAGCGACTATGGCGTCAGCCTCTCGTTCCTGCCCTTCATCATGCGTGCGACGGTCGAAGCGATGGCTGCGTGGCCGTGGATGAACGCGGAAGTGCGCGAGAACGACGCGGTCATCAAGCGCTACGTCAACCTCGGCATGGCTGTCTCGGTCGACGACGGCAAGGGTCTGATGGTGCCGGCAATCAAGAACGCCGAGACGCTCAACCTGCTCGGCTTGGCCCAAGCTGTGGCCGATCTTGCGGTTCGTGGTCGCTCGAAGAAGCTGACGATCGACGACCTCACGGGCGGCACGTTTACGATCACCAACCCGGGTGTCTTTGGCTCGCTCTACGGCACGCCGATCCTGCCTGTTGGCCAGGTCGGCATCCTCGATACGGGTGCGATTGTCCGCCGCCCGATGGTGGTCGAGGGCCCCGATGGCTCCGAGGCAATCGCGATTCGCCCGATGATGTACCTCTCGATCAGCTACGACCATCGACTCATTGATGGTGCGTATGCGTCGCAGTTTATGGCTCAGATCCGCACGAACCTGCAGACGTGGGACGAGGAGGCGTACGGGGCGTGAGCACGCCGGTGGCCAGTGCGGCCTATCTGATCGACCTGCCCGGTCTGACACCCTACGCAGAGGCGCTCGCGATGATGGAGAACCTCGCGGGCGCACGCTCGCAGCAGGCGGTTCCCGACACGCTGATGCTGCTCGAGCACGAGCCTGTCGTGACGCTCGGCACGCGCACGGATGTGGCCGAGGAGATCCCACATCCAGCGCTGCTGGAGCAGCGCGGCATTCCGATCGTCGAGGTTGCACGTGGTGGCAAGGCGACGTATCACGGGCCCGGCCAGCTGGTCGGCTATCCCGTGCTCGACCTTGCACCGATGGGCCGCGACTTGCGTCGCTACGTCGAAATTCTTGAAGGCGCGATGATCGATGCGCTCGGCGATCTCGGCATCGAGGCCGAGGCGCGCGAGGGCGAAGAGCACACGGGGGTCTGGGTCGAGGATCGCAAGATCGCTTCGATTGGCGTGCATGTCGCCTCGTGGATTTCGACGCACGGTTTTGCACTCAATGTCGACTGTGACCTCGAGCCCTTCGACCTCTTTGTCGGCTGTGGCCTGCAGTCGTCGCGCTACACGACGGCGTCGATCGAGGCCGGCCGTTCGATCGATCGCGCCGAAGCTACTATTGCCCTCCTCGCCCGTCTTGGCGAGCGTCTCAACCACACCTGGGAGGCTCTTCCCGCATGATCACCGGCTATCGCTTTACCGTCTTTGCTAGCGACCTCGCGCGCTCGAGCGACTTCTACGAGAACCGCCTCGGCTGCGTACTCTCGAACGTCACCGAGCTGGGCTTTACAGCGACGCGCGATCAATTGGTCGTCACCGTCGAGGGTGGCGCCAAGCAGCGCAAGCTCGGCAAGTCGTGGCTGGCCGAGGCCGGCCTCTACATCACCATCATGGTCGACGACTTTGACGCCACGTTCGCCGATTTGACGACGCGCGATGCGCCGTTCCTCGACGATGTCAACGAGTTGCCTAACGGCAAGCGCGTGACGGGTCTCGCGGACCCTGACGGCGTGCTCTTCGAGCTTCGAGAGGCATAGCGTGCCCTGGGGTGCAGAGGCCAAGACGCGTCCCGACTGGATGCGTGTGCGCGCGGCCAGCGCTGGCTCCCGCTTCGAAGAACTCAACGGCATCGTCCGCGAGAACGGCCTCACTACGGTCTGCGAAGAGGCCGGCTGTCCCAACATTGGTGAGTGCTGGGGTCGAGGTACTGCAACGTTTCAGATCCTCGGCGACACCTGCACGCGAGCCTGTCGCTACTGCGCCGTCAACAGCGCCAAGCGCGGCGAGGACGTCGACCCACTCGAGCCAGCCAAGTTGGCAGCAGCGGCCGAGCGGATGGGACTGCGCCATCTCGTCATCACCAGCGTCGATCGCGACGACCTGCCCGACCTCGGGGCGGGACACTGGGCGCAGACGATCCGCGCGTTGCGTCGCCGCAATCCCGAGTTGCAGGTCGAGGTGCTCGTACCCGACTTCCTCGGCGACGAAGATCGAGCCATGCTGACGGTGCTCGAGGCCGAGCCGCACGTCTACAACCACAACATCGAGACCGTCCGTCGCATCCAGCCGAAGGTGCGCATCAAGGGCGACTACGACCGTGCCCTGCACATCCTTCAGCGCGCCAAAGAGTTGTGGGTCGAGAACTTTCCCGAGCGCGGTCCGCTGCTGACGAAGAGCGGCATCATCGTTGGCATGGGCGAGACCGACGACGAGGTGATCGAGACGCTGCGCGACCTGCGCGCCCACGAGGTCGACGTCGTCACGATCGGCCAGTACCTGCAGCCGACCGAGAAGCACCTGCCACTCGAGCGCTGGGTGCCACTCGAT